>CAZTKH010000044.1:3100-5386 GCA_964613925.1 uncultured Saccharimonas sp. (SeqCode) | reverse complement strand
GTTGGCTTGCCGACTTCGATTTTATCGCCATCGATAACCAACAGTGCATCAAGCGTGAGCTCTTTTGTGCCTTCCTGGAGGAGGTCCACCAGTAGGGTCTCTTTTTCGGCGACAATAAATTGTTTGCCACCAATCTTAACGACTGCTTTTTTCATATAATTCCTTGTTATTTTTACTAATCAGTAACCGATTATAACAGATACAGCTAATTTTTACAAGCTAATTTTTACTATATTTGGCCATGACTATATATAAAAATCATAATAAGACCAAGCAAGGTCATTCCCAGAGCCTTATATAAAGCATGGTGTTTTTTCCATGATTTCTGGAAGTTTTTTGGTAATTTATACTTTCTCGTATGCGCTACAGAGGCAACCAAAACTACCACAAATACTAAACATAGCGCAACAACTGCCGCTGGCGTAATCGATTGCAGAGCAACCGCAAACTGAGTCAAGAAACTTGCCTGTCCAAGATTATTTGATTCATTAAATGCGCCGGCCACACTACCTACAAGACTGTCAGCTTTTTTACCATAAAGCGCAACAATAATTGTTATCGCTTTGTTATCAATTACACCATCAACAATTGCAAAACCAACATCTTGATAATTAGTATTTACAATATTTTTTTTATGCTCTGGTGAGTTCATCCATGCCGTCATAACGGCTTTGGTTGAATAGAAATTCTTTGCTAAATTTTCGCCAGCTTCACTATATTTATAATCAACATCGCCAAACCATTTCCAAGGTTGAGTACCACCTGGCGACACATGTGCCCAATACTGACCTTCTATCATATCTTGCGCTTTTAAATATGCCGCTGCGTTAAGTTTTTCATCTAACCTTAAAGGCGCAACATTTGCTTGACTCCTCGCTTCATTGGTTTGATCTAATAACGAAACAACGGTTACATCCGAAGAAACACCCAAAACCTCACCTGACGATGTAAAATTATAAACAAACTGAATACCAATTGCCAAGACAATAACAATTGAAATTCCAAAACGATTTATTATGTGCGGAAAATAATTATTTTTTTTATGAGGAATAACGGCCATTTTCACAGCATGATGGACGCGTTTTATGGCATGATATGGCGATTTTTTTATTTTTTTTGCTTGTGCTTTCACAATACTAATAATATAGCCTATTTTTATTCAAAAAGCGAATCAGCTGACGTTTATTTATCGTTAAGATCACACCAATCTGGATCTTGGCCAACATCTTTCACCATACGATCTAGATACGAATTAACCGATCCGTCGTCGACAGGTTCATACAAATTAATATTGTCATCGTCGTCGGGCATGTGGTTTGGGTCCGTATCGGTGTACGGATCAATTTGCTGAAACTGCAGATGGTTTAAAAATGACATATTTGTTTTTGTTTATTACCTTATACTACCATTTAAGCATAAAAACGATAAAAAGTCAATAAGCTTAGGCTTTTTGAAGCGATATTAGCAAATCTTGACCATCAATCTTTGCAGTCGTAGAATATAACTTTTCACCAGTATCCGACAATTTTGTTGCCAAAGTTTCATCTGTAATAATTGTTTCGTGTATCGAAATTGCCTGTTTAATTTCTTCACTTGATGTCACTAGTGACAAATCAATACGATCATCAATATTTAGACCAGCATCTTTTCGGGCGGTTTGAATATATCGAATCACTTCCCTAGCAATACCCTCTAGCTTTAGTTCTGGAGTAACTTCCAAATCCATCGCAAATTCTTTACCAAGTTTAACAGTTTTAACATTTAATTCTTCACACAATATATCTTCAAAATCAACCGCTTTACCCATTTTTGTAATTGTAACACTCGCAAGTGGCTGCCTAACTTTTAATTGTTCGTGTGCCCGGACGCTAAGCCCCATATTTACGAATTCGCGAACCGACTCCATCTCATCAACAACCGGCTTGTTAATCTTTCCAGCAACCGGCCACTCAAGCAAATGAACACTTTCGCCACCAGTTAATTTCTGATAAAGCTCCTCAGCCAAAAACGGCGTAAAAGGCGCCATAAGTTCAGCTAATTTAACTAAAACATAATGCAAAGTTCGATAAGCGTTGTTTTTATCGGTTGTGTCGCCAGCTTTCCAGAAACGGCGACGACTACGGCGAACATACCAGTTACTTGCCTCTTCAATAAATGGCAAAATTGGCCGAACAGCATCTGGAATATTATATTCATCCATATTTTTACCAACTTCTTGAATTAGCTGATGTAATCGACTAACAATCCATTGGTCAAGTGGGTTTGTTAAGTTATCGGACGGATCTT
>CAZTKH010000044.1:0-3000 GCA_964613925.1 uncultured Saccharimonas sp. (SeqCode) | reverse complement strand
TTGGTCAAGTGGGTTTGTTAAGTTATCGGACGGATCTTTTGGTGTACAATTCTTACAATCTTGAGCGCAGTCGAAAGACCAATTATCAACCTCGGCATACATCGTAAAGAAATCGTACATATTCCAAATCATACTTAATTTGCGAGCCGCATCAGCAACATCCTTGTCTAGCAAGCTAAAGTCTTCACCATTTAGAAGTGGCGACGATAGCAATAAGAAACGCCAACTATCAGCTGAATATTTATCCATTAGCTCATTTGGGTCAGTAAAGTTACCGCGACTTTTACTCATTTTAAGGCCGTCATTACCGGCGACATTTCCAGTAACGATAACGTTTTTAAAAGCATTTTGACCAAATAGGCCAACGCTAACAGCGTGAACATAATAAAACCAAGCGCGTACCTGTCCAATATATTCAACAATAAAATCACCAGGGAAATTTTTCTCAAACTTTTCGACATTTTCAAATGGATAATGGAATTGCGCAAACGGCATACTACCAGACTCAAACCAACAGTCCAAAACTTTATCAACGCGCGAATATTGAACACCATCAATCTCGAATTTAATTTCATCAACCCAAGGTCGGTGATAATCTTCTAGTTCGACACCACTTAGTTCTTTTAATTCGGCATAGCTACCAATGACCTTAACTCGTTCTTTGCCGTCCTTATCAACACCCTTCCAAACTGGCATTGCTGCCGCCCAAAAGCGATCACGCGACAAATTCCAATCTGGAGCTTGTTCGATATTTTTTTCAAAACGACCATGTTTAATATGTTCTGGAAACCAATTTATATGAAGATTGTTTTGCTCAATCATTTCCGACCTCTGGCCATCAACATCAAAGAACCAACTTGGATGTGCTCGGTAAATTAATCGGCTACCAGTGCGTGGATTGAATGGATATTCATGACGAATATATTCAATTTTCCAAACGACACCCTTTTCGTGCAAAGTTTTAGCAACAATTTTATTAACATCCCAAATATTCTGGCCAACCCATTCAGTCTCAGTATAATTTGCATTGTCATCAATAATATGAACGACTGGTATTTTTTTGCGCTTGCCTAAATCAAAGTCTTCTTCACCGTAAGCTGGCGCAATGTGGACAATACCAGTTCCGGAATCAACCGTAACATAATCAGCTGACCAAATTTTGTGTGCATTTTCGCCACGATCGCCAAATAATGGTTCATATTTTTTGCCAATTAACTCTTTGCCAAGCAAGTTTCGTACAATTGAATAATTAATTTTATTATGCTTTTCATCAGTCAAAACTTTATCAAGCGATTCTTTTGCTAAGATAAACTGCGTACCGTCATCTAATTTGACTTCAACATATTCAAAATCTTCATTAATAGCCAAAGCGCTGTTACCAGGCAATGTCCATGGTGTGGTCGTCCATGCCAAAAGCATTGTGCCCTCATCAACAAGCTTGAACTTTACATACACACTTGGGTCTGTGACTTCTTGATAAGCGCCAGCATCCATTGTAACTTCTGCCTTTGAAAGTGGCGTTGCCAGATTTGGGTCATACATCAAGACTCGCTCACCCTCATAGATTTTGCCCTTTTCATACAAAGTCTTAAAAGCCCACCAAACCGACTCCATGTAATCTTTATCCATGGTTTTATAGCCGCCCTTAAAATCAACCCAACGACCAATTCGATCAATCGTTGTTTCCCATAAATCACCAGTCGCCACCATACTTTCACGAGCAGTCGTAATATAATCAGCTAGGCTAATCTTTGTACCGATGTCGTGGCGATCGGTAATGCCAAGCTTTTTTTCAACAAAGTTTTCAGCTGGTAAACCATGACAATCCCAACCCCAAACTCGTTCAACGCGCTTGCCTTTCATGGTTTGATAGCGAGGAACGACGTCCTTTACTAAGCTACTAAGTAATGTTCCATGATGTGGCGAACCAGTAATGAATGGAGGGCCATCATAAAAGACATAGGCATTCTCGATCGAGCGAGCCTCGACTGACTTTTCGAAAGTTTTGCTATCTTTCCAATATTTTACTAAATCTTTTTCGTATTCCAGCGCGCGGCGTCTGGTATTGGCTTTAAACTTCATTATATTTCTCCTTTTTTAATCATGCTAATTATCGGTATCTTGTTTGCAAATAAATGTTCGGAACCTTCTTCTACCTCAAAACCGTATTTCTTATAAAATGCAATCGCCCTATTATTATAGCTTGCGACCTCGAGAACGATAGGTTTTTTATTATCAGTCCACCCCAGAGCGTCATCAAGCAATTTTTGGGCAATTTTTTTACCACGCAAAGTTTTATCAAGATACAGCGATTCGAGGCATTGAACGTCATTAATCTTAGACAAAAATATATTTCCCAATACTTTATTCTTATCCAAAACGACACGGTAATAATAAATATCTGGGTTGTTAATTATATCTTCAAAATGTTCTTGTGTGGCCCTAGCCGCTTCGGGTGAAAACCATTTTGCAACACAACAATCAACTACCCATTGGCGTGATATCTCCGCCTTTTCGTTTGGATAAATGTCAGCCCATACATCAGCCTGCATTTTTCGAATACCAGTAGCATCCTCAGTTCTAAGAGGCTTAATGGTTAAATCTGAAATTAATGCATCTTCTTTGGTCATGTTTTTTCCTTTCAAAAAACAAAAAATCCCTTTTTAGTTACTGGAATCCTTCGACTACGCTCAGGATTATAATCCTTTGCAATCTAGGGACGGTACCATCCAGTTTCCAAAAAGAGATTCTTTTTAGCGCTTATTTTCGATCTAACGAGTCGATTTTCGTTTGGTTCTACTACCCCCCCCTGAGCCGTTCGACTATGCTCACGGCCTACGACAAAGTCGAAGGGATTCTTCCAAAAAACATTCACGGCTGATAACCGCTAACCTCAACGAGGATGTTTACAACCTAATTATATATTTTTTATATGATAAAAACAACTATGCTACTGCCCTTGGGTGTAAAAACTCAACTCATTAATTGTAGGTAGTGGCA
>CAZTKH010000043.1:0-5470 GCA_964613925.1 uncultured Saccharimonas sp. (SeqCode) | reverse complement strand
TAAGAAAACGTATTCTTGATCCAAATCTACGCAAGCGTGCTGCAAAAAACTAAAATTTAAAAAATTTTCTTATCTTTTAATTCTGGTGGTAAAAAACCTTTATTGTGTTTGAAACCGGCTTGCCATTTGTAATCTTTGCCATATTCTAAATCTTTCATTAATTTAGTTGGCGCGTTGCGGATTTGCAACGGTACTGGCAAATCTGGGTATTGTTTTGCAAGCTCCAAGGCACGAAATATTGCCTCGGTTGTTTGTCGAGATTTTTCGGCTTTTGCAAGAGCGGTTGCAACATGGCCAAGAATAATTGACGATTCTGGCATACCAATCCTTTCAATTGCCTGAAAAGCGTTCAGAGCTAATCCAAGGGCGCCGTTGCCGGCTAACCCAATATCTTCACTGGCAAATATTACCATGCGCCTAGCGATGAATTTAGGGTCTTCACCGGCGTCAATCATTCGGGCAAGATAATAAAGCGTGGCGTCGACATCGCTACCGCGCATGCTTTTAATAAAAGCACTAATGACGTTGTAGTGCATGTCACCTTTTTTGTCATAACCTGGTAGGCGTTTTTGAGCGGCAACTTTTACAACTTCGGGTGTAATCTTTTGACCAAGTGATAACGCTAGTTCTAGCGTATTAAGAGCAGATCTAGCGTCTCCGGCGGATAATTTGGCGATATAAGCGATAGCGCTGGGAGTTATCTTTTTACTGGCTTTTTCGATTTTTATGGCTTTGCTAATAATCGCTTTAAGATCTTCTTCGTTTAAAGCTTCCAGAATTAAAACCCGCGAGCGTGATAAAAGTGGGGTAATAATCTCAAAACTTGGGTTTTCGGTTGTTGCGCCAATTAAAGTAATTAGGCCAGATTCGACATGTGGCAAAAAAGCATCTTGTTGAGCTTTGTTAAAACGATGAATTTCATCTACAAAAAGCACGGTTCGTAACTGAAGATTCCAATTTTGCTTAGCGTGCTCGACAATGTTCATGACATCTTTTTTTCCACTAGTAACAGCGGAAATTTCAATAAATTCAGCGTTGACTTCCTTGGCGATGATTCGCGCTAATGTGGTTTTACCACAGCCAGGTGGCCCCCAAAGGATAAGACTAACCGGTTCCTTATTTTTGACAATTTGTCTTAGAATTTCTTTATCGCCAAGTAAATGAGTCTGTCCAATAACCTCGTCTAACGTGGTTGGTCGCATTCTTTCGGCTAGTGGAATTCTTTGCATATATTATATATTTTACTCGTGTAGGTGATTAACATCTAGGGTATAAAATTTTTATGTATAAATAGGGTATAATTATTATCAATGAAAATCGTAGTTGACGGTCAGATTATTGAATATTTTGAAGTTGGGTCTGGTCCGATTGTTTTATTATTGCACGGTTGGGGAACTGAAGCTAAAAACTTATTTAATATTGCCAAAGATTTATCAAAAAAATTTAGAGTTATTGGTTTAGATCTTCCAGGATTTGGTGGTAGCTCAGATCCAAAAAAAGCTTGGCTTGTTGATGATTATGTAGATATTGTTGCTGGTTTTTTGAAAAAAATAGATGCCGAAAATCTGGATTTAGTCATTGGGCACTCTTTTGGAGGCCGTCTTATTATAAAAGGAGTAAGTAGTAATAAAATACGGCCTAAGAAAATTATTTTTATTGATTCTGCTGGTGTAAAACCAAAAAAATCATTTAAAAAAATGTGCTATATGGTTATTGCGAAAGTTGGTAAGGCTATTTTTTCATTGCCAATACTAAATATTTTTATAAACCGTATAAAAAATAATTTGTATCAAAAAGTTGGTAGTATTGATTATTTAAATTCAGGAAATATGCGACAGACTTTCTTGAATGTAATAAATGAAGATTTATTGCCGTTCGTCCATCAAATTAATCAGCCAACACTTTTAATTTGGGGTAAAAATGACCAAGATACGCCAGTTGATGATGCAAAAAAAATACTTGAAGAATTAAAAAACGGCCAGCTTGTAGTGCTAAAAGATGCCGGCCATTTTTCTCATATTGATCAAACGGAGAATGTTAAAAATGTGATTTTGGAGTTTATTAAATGAAAAAATTGTTATCAAGATATAACCCAGGATTTTTATTAACAATAATTTATATGTTGCAATTGACCGAATATAAAATTACTGATTATTTAGATTGGATAAATCGCACTAAAAATTTTAATAATGTTAGTAAACGAAATAAATTGAAATTTACAGCAAAGGCAAAACTACTTTTTTTTGATAGAGGTTTTCTTATTTGTTGTAATTTTGATAATCGGATTTTTACTTTGTTTGGTTGGGTTTATTGAGCGCGATATATTAATCGTAGTTGCGGCTTTTTTGGTAATTTTGCTTTATCCTTGGGCTTTGTCTTATTTAATATTAATACCATTAATTATTGGTCAATTTTTAATTCAAGTTCCAAGACATAAAAGAATTATTAGACAAGCTCAGGCAATTTTTGAATCGCACAAGGCATTGAAAATTGCGATTGTTGGTAGCTACGGAAAAACTACGGCGAAGGAAATAATAAATACGGTTTTGTCTGAAGGCAAAATAGTTGCAGCAACGCCTGGAAATATGAATACCCCAATTGGAGTTAGCCGTTTTGCTCAAACTTTGACCGGAAATGAAGAAGTGCTAATTATTGAAATGGGCGAAGCCAAGATAGGTGATATTAATGAGTTATGTAAAATAGCTAGGCCAAATATGGGGATAATTACAGGTATAAACGAAGCGCATTTGTTAACTTTTGGTACGCTCGATAATACAGTAAATACGATTTATGAATTAACAAATTTTGTTAGTGAAGCAAATATTTATAAAAATAGTGAAAGTCAAATTTTGAACCAAAGAATTAGCAAAAAAGATAAATTGCAATATAACCGAAACGGATTAAATGGCTGGACGGTTAAAAATATTAAGACAAATATAGAAGGTACCGATTTTGTAGTTGAAAAAGATGGCAGAACAATAAGATTTAAGACTGGACTACTTGGATTTCATAATATTGGAATTATATTAGTTGCAGTTGATATTGCTGCAAATCTTGGTTTTACTGAGGAACAAATTATTAGAGGGGTTGGCAAGACGACGCCATTTGAACACCGTTTTAAACCAAGAAATATTTGTGGGGCTTGGATAATTGACGATACTTATAATGGAAATAGTGAAGGTGTTGCGGCTGGTTTAGCTTTTCTTAAGCAACTAGATGCAAAAAGAAAAATTTATGTTACGCCAGGTTTGGTTGAGCATGGCCACAAAACGATTGAAATTCATGAAAAGATTGGAAAAAGCATTGCTGAGGTTGCTGATGTTGTGGTCTTAATGAAAAATTCTACCACAAAGCATATTTTATCTGGTCTAACAAAAGCTGGTTATGTGGGAAAAATAAAAATTATTGATGAACCATTACATTTTTATCAAAACATAGAACATTTTGTGGCGGCTGGTGATGTTGTATTGATGCAAAACGACTGGACTGACAATTACGCTTGATTGATGTATGATAATAACATGGTAAAAACAATTGCTGTATTTTTTGGTGGGAAGTCTACTGAACACGACATATCGATTATTACTGCTTTAAGCGCAGTTATTAAACCGCTAGAATTATCGAAAAAATTTAATATAGTGCCGGTATATATTGCTAAAGATGGTCGTTGGTTTACTGACGATAAACTAAAAAACATTTCAATATATAGATCTGGCGAAATTGAAAAATTTATGAAAAAAATTAAGCCAGCTTCGGTTTTGTTTGATAGGGGTTTGGTTATACAAAAAAATGGTCCAGTACGAAAAAATATACGAATTGACATTGCCTTTCCGGCGATGCACGGTTTATATGGCGAAGACGGCAGCTTAATGGGTCTATTTAGAATGGCCGGTATACCATTTGTTGGCTCAGATATGACAGCGAGTGCTATTTCTATGGATAAGGTTTTGTCAAAGCAGATTGCCGAAGTAAGTAATATTCCAGTTGCTAAATATGTTTGCTTTAAACGTAATGAATTGCAAGATCAAATTTTTCCAATTGTTAATAAGAATCTAAAATATCCAATGTTTGTAAAACCTGCACATCTAGGTTCTAGCATCGGTATTTCAAGGGCAAAAAATGATAGAGAATTAAGAAACGCCATAGAAGTTGCATTTTATTATGATGATAAGATTTTAGTTGAAGAAGCGGTTGAGAATCTAATTGAAGTCACTGTGCCGATTATTGGAAATGATGATTTGAGATCAGCTTTTGTCGAAAAAGCTTTGTTCAAAGGTGAAGATTTCTTTGATTTTTCGACAAAGTATATGAATAATGGTAAAAAATCAGGTGGCAAAAAACAAAATGGATCTCAAGTTTATAGTGAGTTGCCAGCTAAGCTCCCGGGTGATTTATATGAGGTTTCTATTGAGACTGCAAAAAAAGTTTATCAAGCTATTGGTTGTGAAGGTATTTCTAGAATTGATTTGTTGATTGATTCAAAAACTAAAAAAGTATATTTTAATGAAGTTAATCCGCTGCCTGGAAGCCTCTATGCTCATAATTGGCGAGCAGCTGGTTTATCGTCTGTGGATTTAGTTGAAAAGCTAATTGATTTAGCCGAAGAGCGTTTTGAAAAAAGTCGTAAACTTGAAACCATTTTTGATTCGAATTTTTTGAAACAATTTTAAGTAGCGTTTAGCTTGCGATTTATTGCTAATTTAGGTAAAATACATAGGTGCTATTAGTGTTATTTTGCACATAGTAGTTAATTTGGCGCTTTAGCTCAGTGGTAGAGTGAGAATTGCCTGACGGCAATTCGCAAGGCCGGAAACTGATTTCAAACTTGTTTGAAGTAAGTTGAGGCGGGGTCGCAAAAATTTGTGAAACAAATTTATTGTGACGAGGCATGAAAACTTCAGGCTGATGGCTATCAATGATATAATAATGTCACGCAAAGTAGAAAAGTTTACAATTTGGCGCTTTAGCTCAGTGGTAGAGCAGAGGCCTGAAGAGCCTTGTGTCCCCAGTTCGACCCTGGGAGGCGCCACCAAAGAAAATAGTCCTGTCTTTGTGATAGGACTATTTTCTTTGTGTAATGTTTTTTCAGGGTTGGACTGGTGATTTTCGCCTTTGGCGAAATCGTCCCCAGTCGTGAAGAGAAGAGGGTAAAAATTAGTTTACTCATTTTTTACGAACGAATAGATATAAGGAATTTCATCTATGAAACGACTGCCTGCTGGGAGGCATTTAAAATTGTCGTTTCATCTTGCAATTTGATCCATTATTATTTATAATTTTTAGAGCATGCGGGTGAAAGCTGCCAGTGGCAGTTTGCAAGGCCGGAAGCCGGATGACGAACGTCACCGACTGAGGCGGGGTCGCGAAAAATTTGAAACAAATTTTATCGTGACTAGCTCAGTTGATTTACAATATATGCGGGTTTAGCTCAGTTGATAGAGCGCTTCCTTGCCAAGGAAGAGGTCGAGAG
>CAZTKH010000042.1:0-5587 GCA_964613925.1 uncultured Saccharimonas sp. (SeqCode) | reverse complement strand
GCAGTAGTACAAGTGACATCGAGGGAGTTCAGAGCCAGACAGGCGAGCGTGTTTGGACTTGCCGACAAAGGCGAGAGGGTGATCATCAGCAGGGGAAGGAAAAAAGCCTATGCCCTCGTTCCTGTTGAGTGTGATGATCTGGATATTACTCCGGAGCTCACGATAAAGATCGAGAGAGCACGACAGGAATACAATGAAGGTAGGACACTTCACTTTAAAACAGCTAAAACTGCACAGGAATGGATGGAACAACTGTGAGCTATAGCATCGATTTCTCTGATGAGTCAGCCAAGATCGTCAGTAAATGGAAGAAATCCAACCCTCTTGCATTCAGGAAGCTCTACAAGCTGCTTCCTGAGTTGGAGCAACACCCAAGAACAGGTACGGGGCACCCGGAGCCGCTGAAGGGTGGCGGAGACATCACGTGGTCCAGGAGGATAACGGCACATGACCGGATTATATATGACATCTATGATGAGACAGTGAGTATTCTTGTAGTTGAGATAGAAGGGCATTACAATGATAAATAACAAGTGTGTACCAAATTTGGTACACATGCAAAAAAATCTAAGAAACTACCGCACTTCGTTTGCTTTACCTTTTTCCATTCGGTTCGTTTTCCCTATTGTTTTTCATCCATCCGGATGGCAAGCGAAGCGACCGATAAAAGCCTATGAAGGCACTCAAAAAGTAAACTTTTTGACGGACATTTTACTAAAGTAATTTTTAGTACTTTTTTAGTACCTTTTTCGGCATACCGCAAACGCCCTGTTTATGGGACTCTCAAGATACCTATTGTAACTAAATTCCGTGCTATTGTAACTAAATTCCGTGCTATTGTAACTAAATTCCTTCATTTTCTTTATAAAGTAACCCTTTTATTGTAACTTTATTTGTTTATTAGTTACAATAGTCTACCTTTGCATTTAAATATTTAAGCACATGGAAGAAAAGAACGATAAAGTAATGTTAGCACAAGCCAACGCACTCACTCAATCAAGGTATGACTTCAATGTGATAGAGAAGAGGTGCCTATATCAGATCATCAGAGAAGTAAGAAGGCTGTTCATAGACACTCATACAGGAGAGAGAGACCTATTCAACAATATGCGAATAACGCTTACTCCTGCAATGTTGGAAAGTTTGGGAGACAAAAAAAGACAGGTTTATGACTCTCTGGTAAGACTTCGTAAACGTGACGTGGAAATTGACACGGAAGACGAATGGATGAATACCGGATATGTCACAATGGTTAAGCATGACAAGAAGAAGGATTTGTACATGGTCGAGGTATCAAACGAGATAATGCCTTATCTTGTTGCACTTGCCGAGAACTTTACAACATACGATTTAACCGTGGCAATAAGTCTTAAGAGTTCCTATTCACAGCGTTTCTATGAATATTGCAGCCAATACAAGAACAGAAACAACAAGACTTTCTTCTTTACTGTTGAGAAGCTACGAGAAATGATGATGCTTGAGGATAAATATGCCAATATAGCTCATTTTAAACAAAAGGTTTTAGATGTGGCTCAAAAGGAAATAAAAGAGCTGTACGACCAAGGTCAATGTGATTTGTGGTTTGAATATGCAGTAAAGGACACTGATAAACGTAAAATACTATCTTACTTTTTCTTTGTTCACACAAAAGAAGAAGAACAACAGAAATTAGACTATCAAAGTGTAAGCGTATGTTTGCAAAGAATATCAAGTATTTTAACGCCTTTCTTTCCACGTGATAAGAAGTTCGTAAAAAGAGTGCTTCAGAGCATTCAGTTACGTCCTGATATCGCAATGGAAGTTGCCGAAAAGCTCGATAAGAAAGTTATGGACTTTGATAAAAAGGACATACCACCTATAGTCCGTTATATATTCTCTAAAGATTACGGCATAAAATAGCATTTATAAAGTTTATAAAAATCTTATATTTCTTATAATCTTAATTATAAACTTTATAATATTGCATACAATATATTATTTCTCAGCATTTTATTAATTATAAAACAAATGGAAGAAAAGAAGAATTCAACCACCCTTCAGGTAAGCAAGGATATACAGCAAAAAATCAAAGAATCATGTAGAAAATCTGGAAAAGGAATAGGAGAATGGTGCGATGCAGCATTCTATTTTATTAATAAAAATGGATGGTTAGAAAATGAGATGTGGAACATGGAGCTTACTCCATCACTCCCAATCAGAGAAAAAGAGCCTAACCAGATAGAGTTAATCCGCTCCACCATGAGCGAGCAGCTCCTACCAATCATTCAGCAGATCAATCCTACAAAATTACTCGAAATGGGTGCTAATACTGGAAGGATGGAAAGCAAAATTGAAATACTACAAGAGCAAATAGATAAAATCGGAAAAGAGAAAGAAGCCTTACAGCAAAGACTTGATACAGCCATATCGGAACTTCAAAGAATAGAGAGAGAACAAAAAACAATAGGGAAAATAAAAATTAGAATTCCTTAATTATATATTTCAATTAGATTCTTTATTATCTTTACATGGCACATTATAGAACAATAGTTATAAGAAACTACACAATATATTCATGATTAATATATAGAATATTATAGAATTTTTTATCTCCATAAAATAAATTTAATTATATTTAAAAAGACAAAAAAATGAAAGCGACAAAATTATTAATGTTTATCGTATTTGGATTATTAATCTTAGCGAGTTGTACTAATGAAGAGCAAAGTGTTGATAATACTCCAAATATTGATAATACCGTGGATACAGAAAATGATGGCATGATAGTATTAGGTGAAAAGTTTGATAATCCATATTCTATCGCAAATATGACAGCCGTATATAATGAAATGGCCAACACACGTTCTGGTAAAGAAGACGTAAAAATTGAAGTGACAGATTGGTACGTACGTTTTCTTCCTAAAGATTCTACTGAATACAGAACACTTACAAATGATTTGCAACTAGAACTTTTTGATTATCCTCTTGATCATGATGTATTAACTGAAGGTACAGGATATCATGACCCTTCTATACCTGAGGGCCAAATGACATGGCAGTATACTACTGTAAAGCCAGGATTTCAATTTCCACAAAATATTCAATATGAACTTATCGATGAATGTTTCATTCCTAAAGACGAGGACACAGGGGAAGACGATGAAGATGAAGGGCTTACCAGAAGTAATGATATTAGTTTTACTGAAGAGTTGGAATATAGAGCATTGGAAAAAGTTGGATATATAAAATGTCTTGAGAAAAAAGGATTGATTGAATCTGGAGCGAGAGGCCTGTTTTCATTTTTATCAGGTAAAAAGCCAAAAGGTTACATTAAAGTATATGATACATACTTGAGAAAAGACGTTCCAGTAAAAGGTATTAAAGTTAGAGCCACATCACTTATAAAATGGACTTCAACACATACTGATGAAAACGGTTATTACAGTATGGGGTCTAAACACTATTGGGGTCCTTTATACTCTGTTTCATTTGATAATTCACAAGGGTTTGATATTTGGGGATATTCCGGTCCGCTAACAGGTTGTGCTATTTATATCATGGGATTTCATAACAAGAAAGGATATGACAAAACTTTTGGAGAAAGTTCTTGTGCATGGGAGTGGGCTACTGTAAATAATGCCGCATACGATTATTATGCTAAATGTAAGGATTACAAGACTAATTATCCCACATGTCCCACAACAAACAATCTAAAGATTTGGGTGTGGAAAGGAGCGGGAAACAGCTCTGCATCTATGATACGCAGAGTGTATCATCCTATTGGAGTAAATTCAAATTCTAGTTGGACGAACTTCTTTACTAATACAATTGTTGGCTTCCATGCATCATTTTGGAAAACAGTTTTCCATTTTGCAATGCCGGATATTACAATAGGGACATCAGGAAAAGGTTCAGAGGCTATATATGAACATGTAAACCATGAACTCTCTCATGCGAGCCATTTTCAGAACGTAGGAAGTGAGTTTTGGGCAAAATATATCAGTTATATTATTACATACGGTATGTATGGAGATATTACCTGTAATAATTCTGGAATATGTGGAGTCGGTGAAATGTGGGGATATGCAATGGGATACATAGAGAAGTATGAAAAATATTATGGAGGAGTATATGGTAATATCCCGTGTAAAGATAAATATTGGTTTAAACCTGAAATTATTTGGGATCTATACAAGAATAAGATTTTAACTAAAAGAGAAATATATAATTGTATGACTTCGGATGTAAAAACCCATGCACAGATTAAGCAGAAAATGATTTCAAAGTATCCATCTAAAGCAACTTCAATCATAAATATATTTAAATTATATGGTTTCAATGAATAAAAAAATAATCGCTTTTAGTCTTGTTTCTCTATGTTTATCCTCTTGCGACTGGATTTGGCCATTTGGGGAAGATTTAGATTCCTCTTCACCTATTTCTTATACGGAATGGCATTTACAAAATACAACAGGAGAACAAATCATATTGCATCGTTATTATGAGAAGATTCGTACATCAATAACTATTCCACAAAATACAGATACTATTTTGAATGACTTTTACATTTATACTAATGAGACAAGTATGGTTTTCTCAAATTTGTGGGATGGAAGAGTAGATTCCGTCGCAACTCAGGCAAATTCTAAAATTACTTCAATTTGGAGGAAGTCTGATATTAATAATTCAGGGAAACAATTCTTTAATGAGTCCTCATGGACAAAGAGCTCAAAATATCGTGAAAATAAGCCATGTACTATCTGGACTTTCGAAATCTTGCCCGAGGATATAGAATAAGTCTTCTATAAATAGCTTAGAAGAAATATTACAAATTTGCATTACGCTATTTATTTGGATATACTTTGAAGAATAGGATGATAATAATAGGGTGTAAAAATTCTCACGTTATCATCCTTCTTTATGTTTTTAGTATAATTTCGTGTATGATATTCTTTTATCTCCTCATATTATTATCTTCTTTTTGCTTTATATACTGAAACAGCTTTTTTGAATCACGTGGATTCTTTTCTGCCCACTCAAGCATCCACGTAACATATTGTTCATGTTTCTTCTCTGCTATCACCTTTCCATCCTCTTCAAGCTGCTTGAGGTATTGTCCATGCCATTCTGTTATTATCTGCTGTTTGCTACGGACTGATTCCTTGTAGAAATAACAGGCTGCCGTCATGACGACCGTCACGAGCAATATCATCCCAGACACGGAGTAATAGAAGACAGTACGCCATCCCTTCAATCTTTCGACATAATCCTTCAGTTTCTCATTTTCACGCTCCAATTGTCCCATATCGACTTTTATCCCTTTTTCTGAAGCGTTATCTATCTTTTCTGATAAAGTCCTGTATTTAGCCTCTAAATAGCTTTTTGATTCATCCAGCTTTTGCCTGTACGATGCCAGTTTAGAAACTAACAAATTGCGCTCATCCTTAAGTTGCCCACAAAAGCCGTCTAAGGATTGTGACGTCTTGGTTATCTCTGCTGCTGCGTTCTGCAACAGCTCCATCGGATTGATTTTTTTCTCTTCCATTACATTGCCCTCCCTTGTGTTCTGCTGTTGTTTCTGGCCATTGTGTATGCCAGGTCTTTTATA
>CAZTKH010000041.1:0-5723 GCA_964613925.1 uncultured Saccharimonas sp. (SeqCode) | reverse complement strand
AGACCTAGTTGGCAATAAAGTGTTGTCGTCTTGTTGTTTATTTAACTCTTCTGGCGTCATTTTTCTGGATTCCTGATATAATCTATTGTACAATATATAAGTATTTATCACTATAAGCGTAAGTTATTTAGTGATTAGTAAATAAATTTTACATATTTGATGGGCGGATGGTGGAATGGTATACACGTCAGACTCAAAATCTGATGCTCGCAAGAGCTTGGGGGTTCAAGTCCCCCTCTGCCCACCAAATATGTGAAATTTATTCCCCAAGCATGTGTGGGTGAGACCCGCCGGTGGCGGGTCGCAAGGAAACATTCCGATGCAAACTATGTTTGCAATCGTCAATTTTCGGGGTCGCGCTTGCGTGACCGAGTCCCCCCTTGCCCACCAAACCTATAAAATTTTTTATTTTAGTAAGCTTGTTGCGGCGCTTTCAAGTGGTTTAGATAAGTTCCATAACCAATAGACGGCGGCGTTGGTGGCGGTTGCGCCGCGCCAAATTTTCATCGGTTCAAGATATGGCATACTGACAACTTTTCCGTCTTTGGCGATCAAAATATTTTCTTGATGAAATACGGCAATACAGATTGGATATGTGATTGTAAATTTATGAAGTGCCTCGACAAGGTTTGTTAGTTGCATACTAAAAGTTAAAACTTTTGGATAATATATATTTTGAAAAATCTTTTGTAATTGAGCGAAGGACGCTATTATCATTGTATTCTCGCGCCCAACTATATCCATCGAGCTGTTTTTTAATAAATCAATCGCATCGCGGGATATAACAAGCGGACCTTCATAATTGCGAACAAATTCTTCGTATAAGATGGCGGTTTCACTATTACGTCCGGCGTCACCGATTAATAAAACACCAGTAGCCCATTGTCCTAGCGCGCGCATCTCA
Organism: uncultured Saccharimonas sp. (SeqCode); assembly: GCA_964613925.1. Classification (GTDB taxonomy): domain Bacteria; phylum Patescibacteriota; class Saccharimonadia; order Saccharimonadales; family Saccharimonadaceae; genus UBA1547. The sequence goes on along the minus strand of CAZTKH010000041.1, from coordinate 4,819 downwards.
CTAATTGCTTCGCCGGCAAGGCTACCTGATGGGTTTGATTTACCAAAAATGACATCTGTTATGCTGGCTGGGATAGATTTTTTGAGGTTGTCTGGTAATAATATTTTAACCTCGCCTACTCCGGCTTTTAGGGCATTTGAGTAGCTTTCGGCCACGCTTGAAAAACCTAATTTATTTCCACCGATTATACCAAGTTTGCCGGCTTGTGAGCGCTGTTCGGGTTTACTCCATTCGATATCGGGAAAAAGTGGCTTGTCAATAGTTTGTTTTTGCCAGTAAGAATATTCCATAACTTGATTATATATCAAAAAGATTTTTAAATTTAAAAAGGCACCCGTAAATAAATTACGAGTGCCCTAAGGTAAGGTTAAATATAGCTATTGGCCGGTATGTCTTCGGATACGGTTTTGTTACCGTAGATAGTCGACTCATCGCCGATATTGGCATTGATTATGCATTTTTGCATAATATGGCATCCAAGTCCAACAACTACCGCTATTCCAATATAACAATTATTTAATATTGTAGTGTACGTTTTGATATGTGCGCCATCGTCAATCTGAGTTCCATTTAAAATTTTGACACGATCTTCGATGATAACACAATTACCAATTGTGACATTGTCTCCAATATTTACGTCTTGTCCGTAGATAACAACTCCTTCACCAAAAGAAACGTTCTTTCCAACAGATCTTATGGTTGTAGTGGTTCCATCGGGATTGACGTGAATAATGTCTATACCTTCGGAAATAACCATTTTTTACCTCCAAAATGTAATGTACTTGCTTCGAACCGCGAAGCCACGGGCGTAAGTATTTTGATATTGTATAAACTAATTATATTGTTGTCAACTTAAAACTAAAAAAATAAGAGAAAAGCGCTCATATAAATGAGCGCTATAGGTGTGGTTATAGATTTTGTATTGTACCGTCTGGAACCGGATCTTTTGTCAATATTTTTACAAAAGAACCAAAAGTGCAATTGTTGCCTATCCTTGCGCCATGGATGACCGATACAAATTTTCCAAATATTGAAGAGTTTCCAACCGTAACATTTGCCTCAAATGAAGCGTATGCGCCTATTATACAATTATCTCCAAAAGAACAACCTTTTCTTATTGTTGCCGAATCGCTGATAAATGTATTATCGCCAATTAGTATGTCAACTACAGATCCATCGGGGTTTTCATGTTTTACAAGTTTTTTCTCGATTGTATTTTTCGTTTCCAAAAAATCACCCCCTAAAAATATTATTCAAAATTGTCAGATCTATAATGAGGATCTTCAACGCGTTTGTGCTTACAGTGACCATAATTTCTAGCCCAAGGTTTCTTTACGAGTTTTATGCCGTTAATAATATACATACCATCACGAATCACAGAATTGGCCGCTACACTTTGAGTAATTTCACCGCTTACGTCTGAGTTTGCATAGATAGTAACGCCGTTATGTATTATGGTTTTTTCGTTTTGACCTCCGATGATGCAATTACCGGTGACTGTTATAAGATTCATCAATATAACATTTTTTCCGATTATCGCATCTTCGGCAATAAAGCAATTTTCTCCTACGGATAAAATATAAACAACCTCTCCGGTGTTGATATTTGTCCAGACGACATTTGTGCCGCTATGTAGAAGTAATTGCTTTGGGGCAATTGGTTTGACTGGTGGCGCAAACATGTGACAATTCTCCACTTTCGTTCCCATTTTTAACCATCCTTTTAAAAATGTACTTTGCCCCGAACTGCGGGGCCGCAGTTAGATTTGCAATACTAAGTAAGATACCCTATTTGACAAATTACGTCAATATTATTTTAAGATAATTAAAGGATAGCTAATTCTCTATAACGTTTATACTTATTGGACAATGATCAGACCCAAATATATCGGGATGAATTTTTGCCTCTACGATCTCGCCTATGATCGATTTGCTTGCAAACCAGTAATCTATACGCCAACCAACATTGCGAGCCCTAGCGTTGGCCCAGTGCGTCCACCACGTAAACGCATCGGTTTTGTTTGGATATTTATTTCGATATGTATCAATAAAGTCATTTAAAATTATTGTATCGATTCCAAAGCGCTCTTCGTTGGTAAATCCATGTTTGCCAACATTGGCTTTTGCATTAGCTAAGTCCATTTCGGTATGCGCAACATTTAAATCACCACAAAAAAGTACCGGCTTTGATTTTTCTAATTCTTTTATATGTTCTAAAAATGCTGGGTCCCATTTTTTGTGACGAAGGTCTAATCTTGATAAATCATCCTTCGAATTTGGCGTATAAACCGTCACAACCCAAAATTTATCAAACTCAAGACTAATAACTCTACCCTCTTTGGTTAAATCGCCGTAAATATCGTCTGCAAGATTATATTTTGTGTTGATATTGTCCGAAAAATCGTAAATAACAGAAAGCGGTTTTATTTTTGTAAAAATCGCCGTTCCGGAATAGCCTTTTTTGGCAGCCGAGTTCCAATATTCTTCGTATTCAGGCAAATCAATAACAACTTGATTTTGTTCTGCTTTAGTCTCTTGAAGACATAAAATATCGGGTTTTTCTGATTCAATGAATTTTGCAAAATCACCCTTATTGATTACTGCGCGAATGCCATTTACGTTCCAAGAATATAATTTCATCTTAATCATTATTATAATATAAACGTAAAAATAATATTTTAAGAAATATTTTTTATTGTTCTCTTAATATCTCGTTCTTGGTCGCGGCGTTTTATAGTTTCTCGTTTATCATAGGTTTTTTTACCTTTTCCAAGGGCAATTACTAATTTAATAAAACGGCCATTTGTTAGCAATTTTATCGGAACAATACTCATACCAGAAACTTTTTCTTCGGCTAGCTTATTAATTTGTTTTTTATTAGCTAATAATTTTCTTGGTGATGTGTCGATCGTGCGATTACCTTGGGTGTTTTTATCGTTACTTTTTAGACTAAAGCTCGCATTGTTAAGCCAAAGTTCGTCATTTTTTATACTTACATACGAACCTTTTAGCTGAATATGGCCGTCACGAGCGGCTCGTGTTTCTGGTCCAGTTAAAACTAGGCCAACTACTATTTCTTCATCAAGTGTATAGTCAAAAGAGGCTCGTCGATTTACGATAGCTTTGGTAGATATTCTTGCCTTCTTTTTGCCTGTCATAGACCTATTTTAACAGATTGTCTAGAAGTGCTTTGTTTTTTATATTTGTAATTTAGATAAACCATACCCAAAAACTGCTCAATAATACGATGTAATTGCATAACTTTTCCGATTTGGCGCAGCATTTTAATTTCACCAATAAATCCTTTAACAAAGCCATCTTTTGAAGCCTTGGTGACAACGATTAGTTCCGGTAAATACACCGAGTAAAATGTCTTTTTTCTATCAATTAGCGATTTATTAAGAAGTGTTTCAAGCCCGTAACCTATTTTTGGATTTGACCAAATCAATTGATCGTCAAAGAACTCTTTTGGAATAATACGCTCACCGCTTACGTGGTCCATTTTTAATAATTTATAGATAAACAAAGAATTACCGCGAACACTTAATGTCCAATCGACCCTACCGTCCAAGACTGGTTTTGCGAGTTTTGTAATAGAGTCACTCTCTAAACCCATCAAATCTGCATCAAGCATCATAATTAAATCATTTTTTGCTAATGAAATACCTCTCTTTACGGTAAGGGTTTTTCCCATATTATGCTCGTTTTCGACTAATTTAACATCAAATTTTTTAACAACTTCAGATGTATTATCTTTTGACCCGTCATTTACAACAATCACTTCGTCAATTAAAGGATGATGCTCGACGACTTTTAATACTTCTGATATTCTAGTTTCTTCGTTGTACGCTGCTATTACAACCGAGATTTTTTTATTCATATAAACAGATTCCTTTATTTAAGGTATATTATAATAATAGCAGTAAAAAATTGGAGTCCAACAAAATTAATGCGAATTGCAATATTTTCCGATAATTATACGCCAGATAAAAATGGCGTTTCGATGAGTGTTGAAAATTTTTCAAGATTATTAGCCGCTGATGGTCATCAAATTATGATCTTTTGTCCAAAAAAAGGGCGTTTTTTTGTTGATAAAAAACAAACAAATATAATTGTAAAGAGATATAGTTCAATTACCGCTCCTAGTAATAAAGATACAAAACTAGCTTTGCCGTTTATTTTTACGGCTGTAAAAGATTTAAAAGAATTTAATCCAGATATCGTACATATTCAAACACCTCTTGGCATTGGCTTGATGGGCTTGTGGGCAACTAGAATTTTAAAGATAAAAAGTATTCAAACTTATCATACTTATATTCCCGACTTTTTAATTTATCTTAGCCCAAATGCCCTACTTGGGATTGATAAAATAATTAAATATTTAAGCAATTCTCGATTAGCTCGTAAGGTTGAATTAAAATCGAATATTGATGACAAAGACGTTGATTTTAGTAAATTCAAAACTCATTTAAGCAAAATGCTTCGCGTTGTATTTGAGTCCAAAGGCACAACCGAGGATAAAAAGTTAAAAGACATAGTTGGTAAAAGAATTGCTAAGTTTGTTTATAACAAATCAGATTTAATTTTAACGCCATCAAAATCAATGCAACGCTACTTAAAATCTCATGGCGTAAAAAAGAAAGTTACTGTAATGAGCAACGGTATAGATATCAGTATGTTCAAAAGAAAAACTGATTATTCAATCAAAAATCGTATTATATATACTGGTCGCTTGGGTTTTGAGAAAGGCGTCGACGTTTTAATCCAGGCTTTTTATATTGCTCAAAAAACACAGCCAAAATTGCAATTAGATATCTGGG
>CAZTKH010000040.1:3923-5790 GCA_964613925.1 uncultured Saccharimonas sp. (SeqCode) | reverse complement strand
TCATCTGCGATGGGCGAATATTAGCGGGCAGACCAATTTTATCACGTGGCGTTTTGGCAAACTTTTTTGGATCAGAAAAACAATCACTAATTAGCTTACAATAAACTGGCATTTTATGTTTTTCGATTAATGGTTCAGCGCGACGAATTATCTCGACAAAAACCGTATCAACATTTGGATGTGGCCAAAAATCAGTTCTTCTTAGATTCTTGCGGATTTTTACAGTAAAGCCGGGTCCAATCATCATGCCAAGTTGACCAGTAAATTTTGCCGAGTTTGACAATAATTTTTCTCCAAATTGTTTCTGCACAATTAAATAAGTTGCCTCTGGTGGATTATCGGCTTCAATTATTTTTTTAATTATAGGTGAGCTAAGATGGAAGGGGATATTAGCAAAAATTTTATATGTTCCGCTAGGCAAATCCATGGTCAAAAAATCGCCTTCATAAATCGATACGTTACGATACTTTGTCATATTTTCACGTAATTTTGCCGCAGCCCTTGGCTCAAACTCTATGGCAACAACTTTTTTGCAATTTTCAGCCAAAACTGAAGAAATAACACCACTACCAGCGCCAATGTCGTAAACAATGTCATTTTTATTTATGTTCGAGAGTTTTATTAAATCAGCAACAAGTTGAGGATTGCGAAGAAAGTTCTGTGAATAATTATCTAATCTTTTCATATAAAGTTGCCTAAATTATACTACACTTATCACTTTAAATGTGCTATAATATTCCAATATCGTTAATAAAGATTGGATAAACACATGGCAAAGCACAAAGATTGGCATAATGCTAACCGCAAAAGAATGTTAAAGAAAAAAATCGAAGCTAAAAAGCGCAAGAACAAGCAACTCTAAAAAAATATCCCGGCAATTAGTCGGGATGCTTTTTTATTAAAAGCTAATTATCTATAACTGTTGTATACTTATCAAGATGAGTAAAAAAGTATTTCCAATCGTTCAAGTTAAACTAGATTCTATTGTTGGCGGCGGACGCGCCATTGGAACCTTAGATGATGGCTGTAAAATTTTTGTATGGGGTGGATTACCAGGCGAAACAGTTGAAGCCCAGATAACAAAAAAGAAGTCCAAACTAGCCGAAGGTGTAGTTATTAGCGTTATCAAGCCAAGTAAAGAACGCATCATGCCAAAAGATCCAACTAGCTATCTGTCGACTAGCCCTTGGCAGATCATGACTTTTGCTGCTGAGCAAAATTACAAATCTGCTTTAATCGAAGAGGCATTTGAGCTTCATAACATTGTTTTGCCGGAAAAAATCGAAGTCTATACAGACAACAATGAATTCGGTTATCGCAATAAAATTGAATATAGCTGGTGGTGGAGCAAAGATACCGAGCAACTTGATTTGGCATTTTTTGGTCGTGGTTCACATAGTAAAATTGCCGTTGAATCAACTAGCCTCGCTAACGACCAAATATCTGCAATTGCTATCGAAATACGTAATATCCTAAGGGAAATTGACGCCAAAGCTTTTGATCTAAAAACATTATTAATTCGTAACGATCAACACAACAACATCGTCGCTCAACTATATGTAAAAGATGAAAATTTTCCGCCAATTGATGAAAAAATTATCAAATCATTAAACCTAAAAGGTTTTGAATTAATTTATTCCAATCCAAAAAGTCCTGCAAGCGTTATTACAAAAAAACTTCAAACCTATGGCGATACAAGCTTGTCGGATACGATTTTGAAAGTTCCATTTAATTACGCAGTTGACGGCTTTTTTCAGATCAATTTACCAGTTTACGAACAAGCTTTAAAAGATATGAAAAAATGGGTTATTAAAGATAAGCCAACCGTTGATCTATATAGTGGAGTTGGCACAATCGGCCTAACAAT
>CAZTKH010000040.1:0-3823 GCA_964613925.1 uncultured Saccharimonas sp. (SeqCode) | reverse complement strand
CTATCAAATCGATAAACAATACCATTTTTAACTTCACTAATTAAAATTAGCGCAGGATTATATGGTACGAGCGTTTTATAATACATTAAATCTTCTTCACTTACATGACTTCGTCCGGGAAAAACTTCATTAAACTTGCTTAGGCCAACTTCATTAAAATAAGCTGGTCGTCCCTTTGGTGGTAAGTAAATCTCTGGCTTTAAGCCCATATTTGTAATAATTTTTTTAACATCCTTAAATAGCATTTTGGACTGCGCAGTTATAAATAGATAGAGTTGTTTTTTACTAGTCAAAAACAAAGTGGCCTCAGCCGTTTGACTAACTGGCACGCGAAGTAAAATAGCCTGCCTAATATCAGCATCAATTCCAAAATATTCCTTAATCGCACGCTCAATGGCTAATTCACTATACACACTGTTATCACTCATATTAACGATATTATAACACTATCTTGAAATATTTTTACTCGACGGTCCAATCTTTATCGTCTACAATATAGATAATGGACTTCAAGACAAGATATCAGAATCTTAACCAAGCTCAAAAACAAGCTGTTGATACTATCGATGGTCCAGTTATGGTCATTGCTGGCCCAGGTACTGGTAAAACTGAGCTTCTAGGCGTTAGAGTCGCAAATATATTGCAAAAAACCGATACTTTGCCTGAAAATATTTTATGTCTGACATTTACTGACAGTGGTGCAGCCGCTATGCGCGAACGCTTGACTGAAATCATTGGCAAAGACGCCTACAAAGTTGCTATTCACACTTTTCATAGTTTTGGAGAAGAAATTATTAACCAAAACGGCAAATATTTCTATCAAGGCGCAGAATTTCATGTCGCCGACGAATTAAGTACATATGAAATTATTCGTGGCATTTTTGATCAACTAGATTACACAAGTCAAATTTCATCAAAGCAAAACGACGAATATACATATTTAAAAGATAGCGTAAAAATAATATCCGAGCTAAAAGAAAGCGGTTTATTAAGCGATGAAATAAACCAAATTCTTGATGACAACAATGAGGTTATTGAAAATGCCGAAAAATTACTATCCCCAGTATTTTCATCAATCGCAAGAATTAGTAAGAAAATTATCCCAGATTTAGCCAAACAAATTGGACCAATTAGAAACAGTGCAAAAGAGACAAATTTGCCAAATATCACTTCACTCGCAATAGTTATTGCCAATTCATTAGAACAAGCTATCGAACAAGCCGAAAAAGACAACAAAACCACACCAATAACGGCTTGGCGAAATAGATGGTTTGAAAAAGACAACCATAATAAATTTGTAATGAAATCCCGCATTAATCAGGCAAAGTTACGATCACTGGTTTACGTCTATGATCAATACCTTAAAAAAATGCAAGAAGCATCACTTTATGATTTTGACGACATGATTTTGCGTGTTGCCCATGCTATGGAGGTTTTTGACGATTTACGTTTTAATCTTCAGGAAAAATATCAATATATCATGGTTGATGAATTTCAAGATACAAACATGGCGCAAATGCGTATCTTGAATAATTTGACAAATAATATTAGCCAGGGCGATATGCCAAATATCATGATTGTCGGTGATGACGACCAGGCAATTTATAGTTTTCAAGGCGCCGATATTAGCAATATATTAAATTTTCAAGAGAACTATCCAAAAGCAAAGATTATCAACCTAACAGACAATTATCGTTCAACCGCCGAAGTGCTTGACCTATCAAGAGGAGTTATTGTCCAAGGAAATGAACGCCTAGAAACTAGATACGAATCACTAAACAAACAACTAACTTCCCACGTTGAACACATGGAAACCGGCGTGTTTATTCACGAAGCTGAAAACATCAGTGACGAAAGGCGCTGGCTTGTGCAATCAATCAAAGATAAAATTATTGATGGCGAAAAACCAAACAATATCGCTGTTTTTACGCGTCGGCACGCCGAAATTCATAAACTTTTACCATATTTTTACCAAGCAAATATCCCTGTTAATTATGAAAAACGTGACAACGCCATTGAAGCACCAATAATAATATTAATCGAAAAGCTATCACGGCTTATCATTAATATCGCTAACGGTGAACACGAATCCGTTAATGCGTCATTACCAGAAATTTTAGCACATAAAATGTGGGGGATTAATCCTACAAAATTATGGCGACTTAGTCTAGAATCATACAAAAATCGTTCAACATGGCTAGAGATAATGTCCAACGACGAAGAATTAAAACCAATTTTTGATTGGCTAATTAATACATCTGCTCAAATTTTTGAAACACCACTCGAACAAATGCTAGATATTATTATTGGTAGTCCAAAAGCAACCGAAAGTGACAATGAATCATTTATCAGTCCTCTATATAGTCACTTCTTTTCTAATGATAGTCGTGAAAAAAACCCAGAAGAATATTTATCGTACCTCGAAGCATTGCGATCAATTCGCTCAAAATTACGTGAATATCGGCCAGATCAATCTGCTCAACTCACAAATTTCATTGAATTCATTGAGTTAAATCGCAAAACCGGCAAGTCGATTAGTGTCGTCCGCCGAGCTGCGGTTAATGAAACAGCTATAAATATTATGACCGCACACAAATCAAAAGGACTTGAATTTAAGCATGTATATATTGTTAATGCCGTTGATAATGTCTGGGGAGAACATGCTCGCAGTCGGAGTAGGTTAATAAATTACCCCGAAAACCTTGCATTTGCCAAAGCAGGGGATAGCCAAGATGAAAGATTGCGACTATTTTATGTAGCCATGACTCGCGCCAAACAAAATCTAAACATTAGTTATAGTTTATGTGACGATAACGGCAAAAACACACTTAGGGCTAGTTTTTTAACAGAAAATAGTTGGGATATTCAAAAAATCAAATCGCCAACTACAATTGATGAATTAATTGACACAGCGGAACTTGATTGGTATCAACCACTAATTAATCCAATCAAAACCGATATGCGCGAGCTAATTTTACCAAAAATGCAAGATTATAAACTAAGCGTTACTCATCTACACAATTTTCTTGATGTTACACACGGTGGACCCGATATGTTCTTTTTGCAAAATATTTTACATTTTCCAAGAGCTAAAAGTCCTTCGGCCTCTTTTGGAACGGCAATTCACACAACCTTACAACAAGCACATACATTTTATTCAACCAATGGTAAAAAACAAGAAATTAACGATATCCTTAAGAGTTATGAAACAAATCTTGCCAATCAGCGTATGACCAAAAAGGACTTTGATTTTTATCTTAAAAAGGGAAGCGATGCCCTGCAAGCTTATTTAGAAAAAAATTACGATAAATTTAATATCTCGGAACAGACTGAGTTAGATTTTAAAAATCAAAATTCATTAGTCGGTGAAGCTAAAATCGACGGAAAACTCGATTTGATAAATATCGACAAAGACGCAAAAACTATGGCGGTCTATGATTATAAAACCGGCAAAGCAATGTCAAATTGGTACGGCAAAGAAGAATACGACAAGATAAAACTCCATAAATATAAACAACAGCTGATGTTTTATAAATTGTTAGTGGAAAATTCTCGTGATTGGCATAATTATGAGGTCAGCGAGGCTACTTTGCATTTTATCGAGCCTTCAAAATCAGGCGATATTTATGAATTAAGTATTAATTTTAACAATGATGAAATAGAAAAATTCAAAAAGCTACTTTTAGCCGTTTGGAATCATATTATCACCCTGAATCTACCAGATGTATCAAAATATGACAAATCGATTAGGGGCATTTTGGATTTTGAACAAGATTTAATTGATAATATCTAAAAATAGCAAACTATCATAAAACTTCAGTTT
>CAZTKH010000039.1:4245-5847 GCA_964613925.1 uncultured Saccharimonas sp. (SeqCode) | reverse complement strand
TATAGCAACGCTAGCGCATTGGCAGCAATGTTTTCAGTTGGACTAATAATATTTTATCTAATAGTTTTTGTTACCGCATACGTCTATTCGGGAATTACACTTAGCAAAATCTTTAAAAAAGCCGGTCAACCATCATGGGCAGCATGGATACCTTTTTATAATAGCTGGAAATTTTTGGAATTAGGCTCACTTCCTGGACCATTAATGTTTCTAGTTTTAATTCCAGGCCTAGGTGCCTTAGCATTCTCGGTTATTTATCAAATCGCAGCCTATCGAATTGGAAAAAACTTTGGAAAAGGTGACGAGTTTGTTTTGCTATCAATTTTCTTAGCACCTGTATGGCTAGGTATACTTGCTTTTGGTAAAGCAACATGGAATGGTCAAATTGCTGCATCACAGCCAGTACAACCACAACAAACTCCATACGACCCAAATCAACAACAATATTAATAAATAAATTAATTGGCAATTGCGGAACGCGCCTTGAGATAATCAATCAGGCGCGTTTTCATTGCCACATGTGCACCGTCAAGTTCAAGAACTTTTAGCGCACCAATCAAAACGTATAGCTCGTCTAGGATTTTTGCGTCGTTGGTTTCTGCTAAAATATCAAATTTATTAGATATAAAATCCATCAGCCATTTTTCCTGAGCCGGGGTAGCAGATTTACGAACCGGCGCAGTACTAAAATGAGTTGTAATAACCTCAATTGATCGAGCTGATTTATCTCTTTTTCTTAAGTATCCCTTTGCCATCAAGCCATCGACATGTACAGCCACTGTTGAAACTGATTTATATCCCAAAGATTTCATAATTTCGCGATAACTAGGACCATAGCCATTGCCTTGAATAAAGCTATCAATATAGTTTAAAAGTTCTTTTTGTTTCTTTGTTGCCCTATCGTTCATTTTTTTACTCCACTGTTACACTTTTGGCTAAATTTCTCGGCTGATCGACGTCATTTCCTCTCGCCACTGCCACATAATATGCAAACAACTGTTGAATAACATTAATAACAATCGGAGCTAACAAATCAACTTTGGTATTAATCCGCAAAACATTTTCAGCTGATATATTCTTTTTACTATTAGTAATAACTAAGGCATGTCCACCGCGCGCATTTACTTCTGACAAAGCCGAAAGGCTTTTATCAAAAAGCCAGTTATCTAATATCAAAGCAACTTCAAAGAAATTATCATCAACCAAAGCAATTGGGCCATGTTTTAATTCACCAGCCGCATAACCTTCAGCTTGAATATAAGAAATTTCCTTTAATTTCAAAGCCCCCTCCATCGCAACCGGATATAAGGTATCTCGGCCAAAATATAAAGCGTGCTCGTACTTGGCGTACTTTTCAGCAATATTTTTAACATTTTCCTTATGTTTCTTGATCGCATCTTCAATTTCTTTTGGTAAAATTGCCAACTCTCGAATAAATTGAGTTACGTCCTTGGTGTTTGAGCCCTTAGCTTGAGCTAGCTGCACCCCAAACATAGCAATCGTTGCAACCTGAGAAGTAAACGCTTTAGTTGAGGCAACGGAAATCTCAGGTCCTGCATGAACGTAAACGCCACCATCAACCTCTCTGGCAATTGTTGAGCC
>CAZTKH010000039.1:0-4145 GCA_964613925.1 uncultured Saccharimonas sp. (SeqCode) | reverse complement strand
ATCATAAAAAGAATTGATTAGCGCTGCTAAAACTTCAGTATCGGTTTGACTTACAAATTTATGTCCTTTAATTGCCTCTTTTAACTCTTTATAGTTTTCAATTATGCCATTGTGGACTAGGTAAATATCACCAGACCTATGTGGGTGAGCATTTGTTTCAGATGGCTCACCGTGCGTTGCCCAACGCGTATGACCAATACCAATAGTGTCATTGTTTATTGTGCTACTCGTCAAAGCCTCCAACTCAGACACCTTGCCCTTTGCACGTAATAGCGTTACTTTTTCCGTATTAGCAGTCACAATACCAGCCGAATCATAGCCGCGATATTCTAATCGATGAAGACCTCCGACAAGATAATCAATCGCTCTCTCTTTGCCAATACACCCGACTATTCCACACATAAATTAATCTTTCTTACGACGCTCAAGTTTAATTAAACCAAGTTTCCAAATAAAAATGATAAACACCAAAACAGTAATCGCAAAGACGACTGGCAAAAGATTTGCCGGTATATACATCGACGCAATCGCAATTCCACCTAATATAATCGTCATAACATGAATAATTAAAACCGTCTGGCGGCTACTTAAGCCCTTATCCATGAGTCTATGATGCAGATGCTTTTTATCAGCTTGAAACGGACTTTGTCCCGAAACGAGTCGGCGGACAATTGCAAATAACGTATCAAAGATTGGAATTGCCAAAATCATAATCGGCACAAGCATTGAAAATACCGCCGCTACTTTTGTTGCACCAATAATTGACAAGACGGCTAAACTAAAACCCAAAAAACCCGAACCAACATCACCCATAAATATTTTTCGCTTTGGGCTGTTTGAAAAATTATGTGGCAAGAATGCTAACGCCGAAGCTCCTAAAATAAAACATAGTGTGGCAACTTCCGTCCGGCCACTAATCAAGGCAACGACACCTAGAGTAAAGGAAGCAATTCCCGAAACACCACCAGCTAGGCCATCCAGTCCATCAATAAAATTAATTGCATTAGTTATTCCAATGATCCACAAAAAGGTTAGCGGAAAAGATAAAAATCCAAGATAATAAACACCGTCATTGCCATTTCCCATATTGCCAATTAGATCAATTCGAACACCAGAAGAAATAACAATTAAAGTAGCAATTATCTGACCAAAAAATTTTGCAAAAGGTGGAAGTTTATAAATATCATCTATTAAACCGGTTCCGGCTACAATTACTGCGCCTAGTAAAAATCCTAGAAACTGCGAAGAGGTATTATTCAAAAACAAAATGGCCACAAAAAAACCAATAAATATCGCCAGTCCGCCACTTAGAGGAGTTATTTCTTTATGCGGATGTCTTCCCCCAGGAAGTGCCACAACTCCAAATCTAACTGATAATTTTCGTACTAAAGGCATTGAAAAGAAGGTGACTAATGCCCCAATTAAAGGAAGAATTAACATATTAGGCGTAAAAACCATTAGTTATATTTTAACATATTAGTGGAGTCTAGTTGACCAAGCTATAGTATAGCTCGAAGGTTTTTTGCCACATAACATCTTCGGAATAAGTTTTTTCATAAGTTGTCATATTTACTTCACTATAACTTTTTGCATCAGCTAACATTTCAATCGCAACTCTTGCCATCTCATGATAATTTGCAAACTCTATCAACTTACCGTTTTCTGGTTTAATAATTTTCTTCAAAGCTTCCAATTCAAACGCCACAACTGGCACGCCACAAGAAAACGCCTCTAATACAACCATTGGCATTACTTCGGTCTCAGAAGGCAAAATTAATACCGAAATTTTACTAAAAAACTCTGACCTATCGACAACATTCCCCATCAGTTCAACATTTAAACATTCTCGCTTAACAAACTCGTCAATAGCTTGATAATCAGGACCATCGCCAGCGATAACTAATTTATTTTGTGTAAGCGATAAGGTATTGTTCTCAATAAATGCCAAAATACCTTTTTCATGAGTCAAACGACCAATAAAACCAATCGCAGGCTCATGATATAGCGCATTTACCCTCTCGACACCATTTAAAATTAAATGGATATTTTTCTTTAGACCATGCTTTTGTATATAAAGGCTCATCTCTTCTGAAATAGCAATAAACGCATCTGTATATTTCTTAAACAAAGGCATGAATGGCCTCATTTTCCAATTAAACTGATCAAAGCGATGAAAAGTACGAATCAATTTGACTTTACAACCAAACAATTTCGCATAATTTACGACCATCTGTTCACGCAACATATGAGAATGCACGACATCAATTTTTTTCTCTTGAACAATTCGTTTAAAATCCCTTACCGACTGGCGCATTTTTATCGGATTATAACTGCTATCCATCGCCAAATAGACGACCTCGATATTATTATCTTGAAGCTTTTTCTGACCATTGGCATTAAAATTATTAACGATAAATAACACTTCATGACCAGCGTCACGAGCTTTCTTAGCAAGAATTAAAGCGTGAGCTTCAGCACCACCATCGCCAAAATATGTAAAAATATGAGCTATTTTCATTCAATTGCCTCTTTATATGCTTTAACGGTAGCTTTCACCCATTTATCTTTGTTAAACTTTTCAACAACAAATTTATAAGCATTTTCACCCATTTGTTTTGATTCTTGATAGTTTTCAACCATAAATGAAATATCATCAACTAGTCCATTTGGCTCAATTCCTGTTGAAATAAGACCAGTCTCGCCATCACGAACTATTTCACCCAAACTACCGACTGGAGTCACAACAACCGGCAATTTTCTAGACATAGCCTCAACAAGTGCTAAACCAAAACCCTCAGACCTAGACGATTGAACATATATATCCAAAGAATCCAAAAATTTATTTATATCTTTTTGAAACCCAACAAATTCAACACGATCACCGACTCCAAGTTCCTCGGCGAGTTTCTTTAAATCATTTAACTCATCGCCATCGCCGGCAATTTTAAGTCGTAAACGTTGATTGTCTAACAATGAAAAAGCTTTAATCAATATATCAAAACCCTTTACTTTATGAAGCCTACCAACACTACCAACTACCAACCTTTTGTGCGGTCGCTCTGTTGGCTCGGTAAAATCAACACCATTATAAATAACCGAGATATCTTCCGACAATATTCCACTCTCAATCATTTTTGAACGAATATATTTCGAGACCGCAATATATCTTACAGTTGAAAATCGCAAAATTCTATCTGAAAAAGCATAAATTAAACGCACTACTGGATTTGAGTAATCGTCCGCTTGATTTGAATGCACAGTAACAAGATTTGGAATTTTATAGAACCAAGAAATTAATCTAGCATACGCATTAGATACCGTACCTTGTGACACCAACAAATCAAATTTGTTCTCTCTTAGATAATTTCCAATAGTTCGAATCGTTTGAAAACTAATTCTTCGTCCACTAAATATCTTTGGGTTATACTTTTTTTCTTTTAGTCTTTGGGTTAGATCCCAATCGCCAAGCGACAAAACTTTCAGTTCAATAGAATCGTCATTTAAATTATCAAGTAAGCTAACAAGGTATTGTTCAATACCCCCAAAGCTTTTCCCGCCACTATACAAAATTGCTATTCGTTTTTTGTTATTCATAATGATTTCCTAATCCTAAATATACTCCAGCCAATACCGAAACGGCACCAAATTCTAAAATATTTTCAAACAAACCACTGACAAAAACCGCAATTATCACTGCTATAAAACCAAGTGATAATATATTTTTATCCTTAATATATTGTCTCAAACTACTAACAAAATAGCTAATAAAAAAACCAGCTATCGACAATACTCCCAATAACCCAAATTGAACCGCCAACTGAATCCATTGATTATCCGTATAAGCCAAAGCAACATAGCCATTTTGCATACCGTTCAAATAAATCGGGCTATTATAGTTAATTGCCATTTGACCACCATAACTACCAGGGCCAGTTCCAATTAATGGTGAAGTTTTATATATTTCAATTGCATTATTCAGCGACCACACTCGTCCATCTAGCGCCGAATCAACCATATAACTCTGGCTAAGCATCGTCATAATTCTTTGTTTGATACTAGGAATTAATAAACCAACAAACCCAAATGGCAAAATCATTATAAACCGCCAGTTTTTTACAATCAGTGCGATCAAAATTCCACTACCA
>CAZTKH010000038.1:0-5992 GCA_964613925.1 uncultured Saccharimonas sp. (SeqCode) | reverse complement strand
CGAAAAATATAAAACGTCGTAACTTAGTAAGTGCATTATCATATGGAAAAATTACTGGACAGTTGTTTTTTGGAAATTTAATTCTGGCAGTTATTGTTTGGCTGATGTTCGTAGTTGCAAGCTGTTTTATTTACCCCGATACTATGTTAACGACAGCTGGCATATTTTATGCATTGAACTCATTTGTTTTTACGACGGTTGCTTTATCGATTAGTTTTTTGATCGGCAGCTTATCAAAAAATAAAAATGTTGCGAGTGCAATGACAAATATTATTGCCCTAGGAAGTAGTTTTATATGCGGAGTTTTTATGCCACAGTCTCTTTTGGGCGATTCAGTTTTGGCTTTTGCAAAATTTTTACCAACTTATTGGTATGTAAAATCAAACGAGCTGATATTTGGTTTGGCTGATTTTAACTTTACGTCGTTGAAACCGATTTTTTATAACATGGCTATTATACTTGGGTTTACTGTTCTTATTTTTGTTATGACTTTTGTTATTGGCCGGACACGACGAAAAGAATATTAAATAAATAACACCGTTGGAGGAGCGTCCTCTAAAATTAAATAATGCCAAATATTTTGAAAAATTAATTAGTAAATTGCGACTTTGGTATATGCTAAAATATAAACATATGATTCAAAAATGGCACACTTGGTTGGATATGCCAAAGCATGATAAAAAATGGCATGTCGATGATCTTAATGACGAATTGACGGAGTATTATGAAAAACAAAACTTTATTCATAAATGGAGTGAGCTAGGTGACGTTGTTTATACCTGCACGAGGGGTATTTGGAGTGGCCATGATATGGTTTTTCCGTTTAGCAAAACTCATTATGCGGTTGGTGTTATTTATATGATTCCGAAAATTACGGGCAGATATCTATTTTATAGAGCCGCTGGTAAAAAAGCTGGTTCTAATACTGCGCTTCATGAAGTGCGAAATCCAAAGAAAACCCATAAATTGCACCATATTGCTGAAAAATATGGTTTAGATAAAGATAAGTTCCAGTCAATTTTGCGAAAAACAGTTGAAATATTGGATTTTATTACCGTGATTATTAATATAAATATCTAAAAATGGCTTAACGAATTTAAAACCAATTGGATAAATAAAAATGTCCTTGGGGTTATGAGGCTTTTTAGTGATGATGTTGAGTATTGGGAAAATCCATATAAAAAACTAACTTCACTTGATGATATAAAATCTGAATGGATTGGTATAAATAATCAGGATGACATTAAAGTAAAAACTACAGTATTCTTAGAATCCGAAAATAAAGATTGCTTTACGGTTTTATGGGAACTGAGCTATGTATTAAATGGTACAAAAAACAGTTGGGCGGGGATATACTTGATTAAACTAAACCCCCAAGGTCAATGTTATTATTTTTATCAAACCGGTGAATGTTTATGACGCAAATAACTTATGAGTATGAAGAGCGGGCATTTCTTGATGAAGCTGACTTTTTAAGAATAAAAAATAAACTCGATGCAGAATCATTAAAAGCTACGATTGATAACAAAATTTCATATTTTTATGTTTTACCAGATAAAAACATATCAATTGCAACGTCGCCATTAAAAACAGTCATCAAGTATAAGGACGGTCAACTGATAAATGGTGATAATGGGTTTGAAGAGCGTGAATTTGAGATTAACCCGGAAAATCTAACGGAAGCATTAAATTTTTTTACTGCAATGTTTAATCTTGAACCTGAGAAATCTGAACAATTTAGAATTAATTATATTTTGCCTAACTCAATTGAAGTTGCCCTCAAATATAATCAGACTTGGGGATTCCATTTAGAGGTAGAAAAGTTATATTCTATTAACGATGATTTTAATATTGAAACTGAAAAAACTCAAGCAAAAAATGAAGTTGATAATGTTGGAATGCTTTTGAACATTAAATATATTTCAGACGAAGAAATAAAGCAGTTCGCAAGTGATTCAAAAGCCGTTAAACTAAAAGGGCCGTATAGCGCAGATGAATTTAGGCAAAAATACGGGCAGATATTTTATTGCAAAATATTTGATAATTGCTAGTTAACATGTTATATTATTTATGTTTTATCTTAACAATACTTATGACGGGCAAATTAATATTATCTAATTAATGTTTGGGAGTTAGTGTTGTGCTTTGGTAAAATAGTTTTGAACATACGAAAGGAATAGAATTAACTTTCTGTTTCTAGATCTTTTACAATGAGGAGGACTGAAAATGAAGCAATTTGACTTTAATTGTCGACCAGAAGTTGCGTGGCTTACTGTAAATCGTAAGTGCAATTTTCGTTGTCAGTGGTGTTATGGCGAGGATACTCACTATACTCCTCGTGACAATATGTCTATCAAAACTGCCAAGGAGTTGGTTAAAATAGCTGCTGGTGCTGGAGTTAAACACTTCAATATTATCGGTGGCGAGCCTACTTTGTGGCCAGGTCTTTTTGAATTAAACAAATTTTGTAAGAGTTTGGGTGTGACTACTGGACTTATAACGAATGCGGCTCGGTTTGGTGATGATGAATTTTGGGAAAAGTATAAACAGTGCAGCTGTGACAATGTGTCAATATCTGTAAAGAGCGCGGACCCTATCCAATTTATGGATGTTACCAAAGCCAAGGCTTACAACCAAACAATGAAGGGTATCGAAAGGGGAATTAACTTCCATGATACCGGCATTTCAACTGTCTACAACAGTCTTGTTGGGATGGATGGGCTAAAGCTTATAGCGTCTCGGTGCCGTGAGCTTGGTGCAAGACATCTTGTTATTGATCTTTGTACGCCAGTCATCACAGATGACAGCATATCAAAAGGTTTTTCGATTGAGCCACACCAGCTTGCTATGGACATCGTGGAAATGCAGCCATACCTAAGTGAATTATATGATGGTCAAATTGAAATTGAGACTTTCATTCCACTTTGTCTTTTTCCGGAGTCTTTCGTCGAAAAGATGATTAAAAACGGGCAAATGGTAACACTTTGTCATGTTTACAGTCGCAGCGGGATTAATTTTGATACGAACGGTGATATCATGCCCTGTAATCAACTTTTTGATAGCATTATAGCCAGAAAAGGAGTGGATTATACCGATAGCTCGAGTCTTTTGGCGCACTTGAATAACAGTTCATTGCGTAAGGATTACAAAAAGCTATTGCGCTATCCGTCTGACACCTGTGTTGATTGTCGCTGGAAAAATGATTGCAGGGGTGGGTGTTTGTTAAATTGGATGGTGTTTGACCCTTCGATATGTCATGCAATTTCTTAATTGCGGCTTTGATTAAAAACTAGCCACGAGAAAGAGGTTTTTATGAGCAAAATTTTGGGAAAGGAGGAAAAAGCAATGAAGGAAATTCTTGCAAAGATACGCAAGGTCGGATCGGTAAAGTCTCTAATTCCGGCGGCGGCTCATTCTAACAGTGCTGTTTGCCAAGGTCCCTGCAGATGTCGCTGTAACCCCCATTAACCTGCCCTTGGTCTAAAATGCTCGTTGAGCAAAAAATATAAAGGAAGGAGAAAAGACAATGAAAGAAATTCTTGCAAAGATGCATAAGGTTGGCTCAGCAAATATACCGACAGTATCTCATTCCTCCGTGTCTTCTGGCTGTGGAAGCCAAAACAGTAACTGCCGCTGTAACCCAAGATAGGGTGATGTAGTTACAAAAACCCGGCGCTAGTCAATATGACTAGCGCTTTTTTTAATATATAATATGTATATGCAATGCAAGTATAAAATTATTTATGACGTTAATAAAGACGCCTGGAATTGGCGTGATTCCTTAAAGAATCCCTTTATGAATTCAAATTGGATTGATAATATTGATGACGCTAGTGACAGTAGTATTGCCCATCGAATAGTTGGTTTAAAAAAGCAACCAGCCGAAGAAATATTAAAACCCTATCTAATGCTTCAAAAAAACAATATTGATAGTAAATTGAACCAATTTATTCAGCTTGCCGAAAAAGAGTTTGGTGATAAATTTACAGACGCTTGTCTAGTGCTTGAGCGCATAACAAAACGTCCGATGATGTCAGATAAGTTTACTTTTTATGTAACGACATTTCCTCGTATGCCATATTTTTATGAAAAATGCTTAATTTTTATGTATGATTCGACTGAGGGTGTTTGGGGTATGCCAATCGATGGGTTTCTCCATGAAGCACTGCATTTTCAGTTCACTCACTATTGGAGAGATAATAAGGATTCGTTGGTTTCTAAACTAAGTATGGATGAGTTTGATTATTTGAAGGAGGCACTAACCATTGTTCTGGACGCTGACTTGATGCCGATAATTACGCTACCGGATATGGGGTATGGCTCCCAATTAGAATTTCGTCAATTTTTATATAAAAATTGGGAACAATATCACGATTTTGATAAATTAGTTGACTATGGGCTTGCTAACATGTCGCATTTTTATGTCAAAAGCTAAATTAAGTTGCAAAAAATAGAATAAATGATTATAAAAAAAATAATGACGGAATCACAAAAAATAGTTTATGAATATCTATCAAAAAGAATTCTTGATTTGTCGTCAACTTCGCCGGTCTTGGTTGCAATTAGCGGTAAGGATGCGTCGGGCAAAACCGTTATGGCTGATTTACTTGCAAATTATATTCAAGGAAAAACCAACCGACAGGTAATTCGTATTAGCGTGGATGATTTTATGAATGAGCGCTCGGTTAGATATACTCCAACCACCTCGGCCGGGGAGAGTTGCTATAGACATACCTTCAATTTTGAGGCTTTTAAAAAATATGTTTTGGAGTCACTTCAACCAAATGGCAACTATATCTATAAGAGATAAGTTTTTTGATCGGCAGCTTATCAAAAAATAAAAATGTTGCGAGTGCAATGACAAATATTATTGCCCTAGGAAGTAGTTTTATATGCGGAGTTTTTATGCCACAGTCTCTTTTGGGCGATTCAGTTTTGGCTTTTGCAAAATTTTTACCAACTTATTGGTATGTAAAATCAAACGAACTTATCTATGGGTTATCTGATTTTAGCTTTGAATCGTTAAAGCCAATCTTTATAAATATGTTGATAATTCTTGGTTTCGCAATTGTTATCTTTGCTATTACTTTCGTAATTGGACGTTTTAAGAGAAAAGAGTAGGCAAAGCGGTATATGAATAAAGGTTTTTTAGGCTATAACATGTAGTTATAGTCCTGAAATTGCTGATCTTGCCTATGCTATAATGGGGTTATAAATGGGGGTATAGGTCATGGAAGATAAATCAAATGAAAAATTTGATAGTCAAGATACAATCAACGCCGTGCCTGATAATCTAAAAAATGAAAATAACAAAAAACCATCAAAAAAAGGATTATTGAAGACGATTTTGTTAGTAATGATTGTTTTGATTCTAATGGCTGGATCTGCTGGCTTGGCATATTGGTGGCGAGATAAACAGGCGAATGAAGAAAAAGCTAATCAATCAAAAACCGTTCAAATTCTTCAAGAACAAGTTGATTCGTTAAAAACTGATAAAACTGACATTTTAGATAATAGCAGTAATAATAACGCAGGATATGTAAGTTATTGTGATCAATTTGAGTGGACTCCAACAACTCCATCGCAATCAATTCTTGATAATATTAAAGCCATAATAACAACCGCAAATACCGAACCATTAAAGGGTTATTTAGCCGACAATCAAAATGTAGTCACTATCGGACTTGAATCATCAACTTCGAGCTCTTCAAACAGTGGATTGTTCGATATAACGAGTTTTTTGGAAAGTACGTCAAGAGTTTGGGATTTCAACTTATCTGATTTAGAGATGGGCTTTTACAATAATGGTCAATATGGAAGCTATTTTAAAAATGCTGGCCTGATCGGTAAATCAGACACTGGACAGATAATTGCAATTAGTTTTGATTGCCAGTCAAAAATATATAAAGTCTTGCAAGCTCACGATTCGGCAAGTGTTAGATAACTTTTTGCGAAATAGTTTATAATGGTTATTAATAAGATATCGAAAGGT
>CAZTKH010000037.1:0-6058 GCA_964613925.1 uncultured Saccharimonas sp. (SeqCode) | reverse complement strand
GTAATTATGACAAAACCAATAATCTTAACCGGAGTGCGATCAAACGAAGAGCCAACGCTCGGTAACTACTTGGGTGCAATCGTGCCGATGGTTGAAATGCAAAATAAATATGCCGGTCAATATCAAATAAATATGTTCGTTCCTGATCTTCATAGCTTCACAACGCCAATTGATTATAGTTCTCTATATCGAAATACTTTAAATAATTTGAAGTACTTTGTCGCTGCTGGTTTGGATTTAAACAATCCCGATACTTTTATATATCGCCAAAGTTACATTTCGGCCCATAGTGAATTGACTTGGATCTTGGATTGCTTTACAGGGTTTGGCGAGATGGCTCGCATGACGCAGTTTAAAGAAAAATCAGGTCAAGATAATGATTCTGTATCGGTTGGATTATTCAATTACCCAGTTCTAATGGCAGCAGATATCTTGCTTTATGGGGCTA
The DNA here is from genome assembly GCA_964613925.1 of uncultured Saccharimonas sp. (SeqCode). Taxonomy (GTDB): domain Bacteria; phylum Patescibacteriota; class Saccharimonadia; order Saccharimonadales; family Saccharimonadaceae; genus UBA1547. The sequence continues at coordinate 5,610 of CAZTKH010000037.1, read as the reverse complement.
AATACGTACCAGTAGGTGAAGATCAGTTTCAGCATCTCGAAATAACTCGTGACATCGGTGAACGATTTAATCGTAAATTTGGTGATATATTTACAATTCCCGAGCCAACCAAAGTTCAAACACAATTTATAAATCGTGATAGCGGCCTTAGAATCCGTAATCTAACTGATCCAACTAAAAAAATGTCCAAAAGTTCCGAGGATGATAAATCAAAAATATTATTAGTTGATGCACCTGAAGCCGCTGCAAAAAAAATTATGGGTGCAACTACCGACAGTTTCGCTTGTATTCATTTTGATTGGGAAAATCAACCAGGTATTACGAATTTATTGCAAATCTTGGCAATACTAACCAAAAGAAGCCAATCTGAAGTGAATAGCGAATGGGAAGGTCAAACGCGCTATGGTGAGCTTAAAAAAGCCGTAGCCGATGCCGTATCAAGCTTTTTGAGTGATTTTCAAACAAGACTATCAAATATTTCAGACGAGATGTTACTAAACAAATTAACCGACTCCGAAGCAAAACTAACCCCAATTGCCAATGCAACCTTACTACGCGCTCAACAGGCTGTTGGAATCAGGCCAAAGGCTTAAGATGAAGATATCTAGTCGTGACGTATTAGAATTATTGCGCATTTATAAAATTGCCGATGATAGTCATGTACCACGCCATATGGTTTCAATAAAAATATCGCACCCACTGCCTTCAAATACGGTTGTTTCTTTCTGTTTTTTAAATAATCAGTATTATGCATTGTTTGACGAATCAATCGACAATGATATTAACTGCGCAGAACAACAACTTAAAAAAATTGACAGCAATGCGCAATTTGAATTGATTAATAATCCAAGAACGGATAATAATTCACACGCAATTTCGTTTCAGGGTAAGGATTGTTATTTATTCATTACAATTAACAATAAAAAGCGATTAGATGTTGAATTGTCACAACGATACCCAGAAACATCACGAAATACTTGGCAAAAACATATCAAGGCAGGCAATATCAGCGTAAATGGCAATGTCGTAAAATCAACAAAATATAATGTTTCACCAGCCGACCAAATTGCAATAAATATTCCTGAGAAAGAAAACTTTGACAACAATTCATTACCGATTATCTATCTTGACGATCATATTATTGTAATTAATAAACCAATAGGGATATTGTCACACTCAAAAGGTGTTATGAATGATGAATTTACCGTGGCTGACTTTTTTAAAAGATATTCAAGTTATAACACGAACAATAATCGGACTGGAATTGTCCATCGCCTTGATCGTGACACAAGTGGGATAATGATCGGCGCTCGTGATGAAGAAACGGCAAAAATATTGCAAAAACAATTTGCTGATAGAAAAACAAAAAAGACTTACGTTGCGATTGTATTGGGCACGCCAAAACTATCGACCGCAAATATCGATTTGCCAATTATTCGCAATCCTGCTAAACCAAGCACGTTTAAGATCGATGCTAGCGGCAAAACAGCCACTACGCGTTATGACGTTATTGACGCTAATGAAAAATGTTCTTTAATAAAACTTCAGCCAAAGACTGGTCGAACTCATCAACTTCGAGTTCATATGAATTACATCGGAACTCCAATTATGGGTGATAGGGTATATGGAAAAGAAAAGCATTTCGAGCGATTATACTTGCATGCTTATAGCCTCGAGATAACAATCCCAGGCAGTGAAAGAAAAACGTTTATTGCGCCAATACCAAATGAATTCAGTAAATATTTTTCCAATATTAATTTATGAAAAAATTATATATAAATCCAGATAGTAAAAAACTCATTTCGGTTTTATCCAATAATTTACCTCAATCAATTTTATTAACCGGCAACAGTGGCGTCGGACTTAGCACTATTGCTTATAGTATCGCCGATGAAAATAATACGAAGCCATTTTATATATTGCCAGAAAAAGATGAAAAAATTGATATTGAAAAGGGCATAATTAGCATTGAAACGATGCGTCAGCTATATGAAAATACGCGCTCAAAGTCGCAAAAAAAGCAGATATATATTATAGATTATGCCGATAGAATGACTCATCAAGCTCAAAATGCTTTTTTAAAACTATTAGAAGAACCCAATAAAAATACCTATTTTATTTTGGTATGTCACGACACCTCTAGATTACTACCGACTATTATTTCACGCGTTGAACAAATTAGTATTAAAAATATTACAGCAAAGCAGTCCGAAGAATTGTTGAGCGACTTAAAAATAGTCGATAAATTAAAACACGACCAACTATTATTTATGGCTTCAGGATTACCGGCTGAAATGCTGAGATTAATAAATGATGAAGAATATTTTGCAAAAAGAAGCCTTGTGATCCGAGATGCCAGGGAGCTGATTCGCGGCAACCAATACGATAAACTAAAAGTCATACAAAAATATAAAGATAATCGCGAAGTTGTTCAACAGTTATTATTGGATATGATAAAAATTCTAAAAAGTAGTATTTCATCTAAACCACAAACCGAGGCGTTGATTAAACTCGATTCTATTATAAAAGCGCTCGATCAACTAAACGCGAATTGTAATATTCGACTAGTTTTAGCTAATTTAGTCGTATAATCTGATATAATATTTACAAGATGTTAAGTCTTATTATTATTGTTCTTCTCGGTATATTGGTAATTTATCAACCAAACGAGATATTAGAGTCTTCTTCGGAGATTTCTGCTAAGTTGTCCGACAAATTAAATCAACTTTGGTCAATTGCCCAGGAATCTTTGCAATCAAAAAAGTATTTAAGAGCTGAAAAAGCACTCTTAACGATATTAAAAGTTGACGAACGAAATGCCAGCGCCTACAACCGATTAGGTATTTTGTATGCTATGCAAAAATCATACAAAGATGCAATTGAGTGTTTTGAGATTGCTCAATCTCTTGAAAAAAGCGCCAGTAGTTTGCATAATGTCGGATTAATATATTTTGAAACTAAAGATTACGATAAGGCGGCTTTGGCGTTTGAGCAAGCTCTTGAATTGGAAAACGACTCAGCGGCTAGGCATATAGCCTATGCAAAAGTTCAAGAAAAACTCGGTAATGATAAAAAAATGATTGAATCTCTTGAAAAAGCCGTCGAGCTTGATCCAATACCCCAAACTTTGAATATTCTTGCTGATGCATATGAGCGAGTAGGGCAATCTGAACTTGCTTTAGATTTGCGTGAAAAATCTGCAAAAATGATTATTCCACAAGGCAAAGATGCACGAGTTCAACAACCTCGACGTGTTGTTATGTAGTTATAAATATATTTCTAATTAAAAAACTCCGCCATAATGACGGAGTATAATTATTACGTGCTTGTTATGGCTTTGGATGACGAACAACCGTAGGGCAAACTAAATACTTAGTAGACCCCTCAAAAATCAATACCTCAAAACAAGCCGAAGATCCTGCAGGGACGCCAATAAACTCTCCGCCACAAACAGGACATTTTAAGATAGTGCTCTCGCCCAATAGGTCGCGCTCTAGGTTGAGTAACCTTGCATTTTTGCCGGTATTTTTACAACCCTTAATTGGACAACCTTTTTCCTCAAGATCAGACATCCTGTATGCCTCAATTGAAATAGACTCTTCTTGATTAATCTTCATCAAAATACCACAACCTTTCAAAGAGCTTAGTGCAGGATTTGTTGCATTAGGTCAATCGATGTATTACCCGACAACTTTAGTATTACATAGATTTTGAAAAATAGTCAAATATTTTTAAATTTAAAAAACTCTGCAATAATATTACAGAGTTTTTACTTTTGGTTGAATTATCTAGCTATAAGACAAAACCATTGATTGACACGGCTTTTGTGGATCGACGCCGTTGATGATTTGGTCGATTTGTAAGATAAAAGTTACTCAAACGACCTTGTACAAGGCAAGCCATAAGAAATGCAATTATCATCGTCGTTGCCGACAAGCCGATAATAATATCGATTTGTGGCGCAAAGAAAGATGCCAAGAAAGTAAGTACGACAATGACAGAAATGATGATAATCGATCGTCTCTTCATATTCCTACCTCCTGATTAAATTCAAATCTTTGACGGGTGTCTACGTACCTGAGGACAGATTATTTTTCCATTTTTGTCGTAAACTAGTATGTCCGATTTAGGCCCCTTAATAACACCAATTAGGGAATTGCCACATAATGTGCATTGATATAATACACTATTACCGTTAGGCTCTCTGTATAATACTATAATGCTTGGCCTAACATGCTCAGCGCGACAAGCGTCAGACGTGCATCCATAATACATTAAGTCATTATTATGATATGCACAAATAACCCTCTTTTTAGTCTTGGTTCTCGCCATCCAACAACCACAACCTTTCATAAAATGAACGAACCGCAACACCCTTGCGCTATGGGGCCAGAAAACATATCTGATTAATTTTAAGTATTACATTTATTCTATAATATGTCAAATGAAACTATACAAATAAATAGCCCAATGCAGATATACTGGCAGATTGAGTGATTTTGGTGCTGGAAGTAGGGCATCGGCCTTTGGCCTCTTCCGTTCGCTCACGAGAATATGTAGACACATTCTCGCGACACTCACTTCACCGAATCTACGAACTTTTGTCCTCGACAAAAGACTTCGTAGGTTAGAGTCCTAGATTTCAAGTACCAAAATAAAAAACCACTACCTTACAGTGTGGTCATTTATTTTGGTGCTGGAAGTAGGACTCGAACCTACGAAGCCGTACGGCGGGAGATTTACAGTCTCCTGTGATTGCCACTACACGATTCCAGCGCGTCAAAACTCACTTTTGAGGCCTCGTTTTGCCGCAAGCGGCAAAAGCATCGTCTCTTCGTTGTTTTTCCTTTCAAATTATCAAATAGATAAATCTTGGTTTAATAATTTGGACGTCTACGACGCAGAATCACTTGGAGCCGACTCTCGGGCTTGAACCGAGGACCTTCACTTTACAAAAGTGTTGCTCTACCACTGAGCTAAGCCGGCATATTTAATATTCTATCACACTTTTTTCCTACGCCAAAGCCTTCCTCTTCCAAAATTTAAATTTTTATAGCTCGATGTAAGCGAATGACAATTTGGGCACAATAATATTAAATTATTTTCACTGTTATTTTCAGAATTTCCATCAATATGATCAATTTCGAGAAATACTTTATTTGCGTATATATTCTTTTTATTCCAGCCACATTTAGCACATTTGTTATTATATTTATTTACTATATATCTAATAACGTGACCAGAAAAATTTTTTGTATTTTTGCCTCTGCTACCGTCTACATAGCCTGCTTTCCAAAGTTGAATATATTTTATATATGTGTAATCAAATTGGCATTTATTTGAGTAAAAACTGTTGGATAATTTGCTTAGTTTTTTGCTGCATTTTAGACAATTACTCATATATAAAGCTTACCATTAAATTATGAAAAGCTTAATATCATATCCTTGGAATATGCGACATAATTTGATACAATAATTCAAGTATGCCGCGATAGCTCAGTTGGTAGAGCGCATCCATGGTAAGGATGAGGTCTCGGGTTCAAATCCCGATCGTGGCTCCATATAATTACGGCTGCCTATTTAGGCAGTTTTTGTTATAATAACCCTATG
>CAZTKH010000036.1:0-6088 GCA_964613925.1 uncultured Saccharimonas sp. (SeqCode) | reverse complement strand
GCTCCATATAATTACGGCTGCCTATTTAGGCAGTTTTTGTTATAATAACCCTATGGCAACATTTAGTTTTGATATAGTTTCAGAATACGATAAAGCAGAGATGAATAACGTCTTTATGGCAGTTGAAAAAGAAATCGCTAATCGATTTGATTTTCGCGGTACTCCAGCTTCAATTGAATGGATGGAGAACAAAACCGGCTATAAAATTATTGGGTCAAATGACTGGCAAATTGACAGTATTATTGATATTATTCGCAAAAAATTAGCATCCAGAGAACAGAGTATAAAGACACTAGATTTAAGCAAGACGATAACGGCCGGAAATCTACGTGCAACCAAAGAAATCCCTTTCGTCTCAGGTCTTGATCAAGACAAAGCAAAGCAAATTACTAAAATATTAAGGGAAAAACTTCCAAAATTAAAAGCTCAAATTCAAGGTGAATCAGTACGCGCAAGCAGCGCTAGCAAAGACGAGCTTCAATCGGCAATGCAAATAATCAAATCAGCAGAACTTGATTTTCCAATAAATTTTCAGAATTATAGATAACAATCTTGCTGAATCGAATGCTTTTTGCTATAATTAGGCACTAAGACATTTATACATTTGCCAAAAGGCATATTAAAGGAATGAAATGGTAAAAAAGAATACAAAGCGAAAATTAGTTGGTTTAGTAAGTGAATTATCTGGTCACCGTACTTATTACACGACCAAAAATACTCAAAACACAACTGAAAAACTTTCTATGAAAAAGTATGATCCGATTGCTCGTAAGCACGCTGTTTATACTGAGACAAAGAAAAATCTTGGTCGCAACGAGATCAAACCTCGCAAAGGCTAGATTTGTTCAATTCTTGAATCTATATGTCGGGCTAACCAAAGCCCGATATTTAGCATTCCGGATAAATCGTTATATGATACTTTTTCGGTAGAGCAATATACATAGACGTATCCTTGCTGAATTTCGACAGAATATGGCCACAAATGAGAGGCAATAACACGCGAAGAAGCGGAAGGAAATATTTTTTCTGCTTTAATAACATCGACTGGCGCTGAAAACATAGAAAATCGACTGGTAAATTCTTCACAATAATTTTCAAAAATCCCCAAATTAATCTTTGAAAGAATAGGGTATAGTTTAAAAAATGGCTTAAAATGTCTTTCATTTTGATTATTGGCATTAATAAATATATGCGGTAAGTCCAAACTTGTCTTTAACTCAATAGACACAATAATCCAATTATTAAATTGTACGTTTCCGTTATCGTCCAAAACAGCGTCGCTACGATTAACTAATGAAACATTATAATCATCAATAGTACCGACTGAAAAATGATTGTCTTGATGGGTTGCTGAGGAAGTGAATCCTCTAATAATAACATCGTCGTGTCGTTGATCAACAGCGCCAAAATATACTAAGCCTGTTTTATTATCAAATTTCTCAAAAACGCGCCGGTCAGCTCGAGTGGCTGTTATGTTGTGAAAAATATTATGTGAGATAGATTTTATCTTTAAAAAAATTTGTTTTGCCATATTATCCCTTGTGTTTTACAAGATTTAATAACGTAGAAATATATTCGGCATGCGACCATGTTAGCGGAGCAGGAGATACAATATTATCAGTCACAGGATCAATTTGCTCTCCCATTAAACCAGTTTTGGACTGATGATTCTTTACCCATTGCAAAATTTTATCGGCTTTTTCCAACTCATTTTTATCAATATAATATTGAGCTAACCACAAAGTTGTAATGTACCAATAGTTACCAGTAATTCCTTGACTTACCCTGCGATAATCATCATTTTCGCATCTTGGCAAACCAATTACTCCATCCGTGATACCAAAATAATCCAATAACGATTGAATGGAGTTTTCAATTTCCTTACTATCGGCAGCAAACAGTCCAAACATATATGCCCCAAAAATACTCGAGCAATCAACAACTTGGTCATAATTTACTTTTCCGTCATATATATTAACGCCACGATAAAATATTTTCCTATTATCATCATAAAGGTATTTATGGGCAGCCCGCTGTATTTCTGTTGAAGCAACGCGCCATTTTACAGCATTATCATCGTCATGCGCAGCTGACGCAACATCCGATGCAGCACCCAAAGCCGCAAATGTAATCGCGGTAGTATATGTAGAAGTCGAAAAAGTCTGCTCCCATAAATCATAACTTGGTTTTGGTAAACCAGTTGATCTATCGACGTATGATGCCAAAAAATCAGCCATCGGAACAACCATATCTTTGTAAAACTCTTTTAATAAACTATTTTCTGGATGCAATTGATAATATTGAGCAAACACATACAAGGTAAGCGCTGTTTCATCTTCCTGAATTGGAGGCGCGACAATACCGCCTTGATGAGTATATGAATGCCAACTACTACCCAAAGCCCCGTCTGCACGATACTTGTGCATTAAATAACCTTCGGTATGCAACCCTCTTTTACTAAATTCAAAGAAACGCAAAGCTTCATCCTTATACCCCATGCGGATAAGAGGCCATAATGCATATGCGCCATCGCGTGGCCAGCTATAGGCATAGGCATCTCGTGAATAATTCAACATCGACGTGTCCGTACTAGCTATCACAGCACCGTGTTTATCAATCTGCGACTTAATAATCATTACGCTTTGCATAAAAGAAATACGATATTCTGGATTAATTTTATCAAGCAATCCAAAGACCGGAGTAAGCCATTCATTCCACCAATCAGCCGTTCTAGACATAAATGAAAGAGCACCATCATCTTGAATTTTTCTATGTATTCGCAAAGCCTCACCAGTATTCATTCCGGCTGTAATCCAATATTGCAATCTTTGCGAACTGTGACCATCGACGTCAATTCTAAATCTGATCGTAGAATCAACCCTGCCATGTTCAACATCATTATTACAAAGCTCGCCATCCTCAGCGTCGACGTAAGTGCCTCTTTTGCCCTCAATACCAAATAAACCAACCGTATGTTGATCAAAAGGATTATCGAGATAGTTACCAGATACGACAAAAGCGCGACGACCACGATAATGTAAAATCGCATCACTATCCGGTAGATATTGCGCCGTATCAGTGTTGCTACGAGAATCGCCAATTGCAAAAGCTTGATGCATAAATAATCTAATTTCACGTCTATTATTTTGAAGGTTAATTACGTGAATATTACGAATAAAAGCACTAACGTTTGAATCAACGAAGTCGTCAAATTCTAAAATTACGCCCAAACTTTCGTTTTTTGCAGTCGTATTTCCAATTAAAGCCTTGTACGGATAACGAAAAGTAAATGTCCACTCATTAGAAAATAGCCAGCTCATCCTGCCGTCAATCCAAACACCAATATGATGTCGCAAATTTTCGCCCGCTGAATGATTCTCAAAACCCACATACGGATAATAAAAATCATGAACCATGCCGTAATTATTTAGACCAACATGTAATTCACCGTTACTTAAAACAATTGATCGACTCACTCAACACCTCCAGATTTATAGCCACGTAATCGCCATCGTATATCACGAGTTGCATTCATATAATACAAAAATGCATCATATGGTGAATTATACGGGCTAAAATATGCATGTACGTCACCATCCTTAAACCATTTTGTACACATATAATAAAAATGATCTGAAGTTTGCAGGTTACGCCAATCGCTAAGTAAATTAATATCATTCGTATCTTTTACTGTTTGGCCAATTTCATAGATATATCTCAAAGCCTCGCGTTGCATGCTGTTGCCCGTCCAGGCCGTCAAATCGCGCTCCGTATCCGCCCAAGTAACAGTATTTTGCATACTTATTTCTCCAACTGGTTCAAACGCGTCAATTGCGCCCGTTGCTGTATAAAAAGTATTGTCAGGATTATCAAGCCATTTACCAATAAACGATTCATAAAAATCAAATATACCAGTCTCGGCCCATTGGTGTTCGCCAAAAGTTTCATAATCCATAAATAGATTAACGATTGATTTATCAGAGATTGAGTCATTTACCCAATTACAATAGGTTTGTGAATCTAGCGGCCAACTTGACCAACCCTGGTCGCTAAACCTAAAGGCAACATCATCGCTTAAACGATAGTTTTTCATTAGCAAACGAATATTATTGGTATTAACTGGCTTATAAACAAAATTTGGACTACGCCACTCAAGAACTGGATCCCAACCTTCAGCTAAGATCCCCTTATAGCCGTGTTCGTCCGCCCATTTTGCTAAATTATCATTATACGACAACTCAGTATTGCGAAATACGCTCATTTCAACGCCAAAAACATCACGAATTTTTTGACGATGAGCTTCAACTTGTTGTTCAAATTCATCTCGATCGTAAAAGAAGGCTAATGAATGATAATAAGTTTCAGAGATAATCTCAACTCGACCAGTTTTAACTAAGCGCTTAAAGCTTTCCAAAACATCAGGCGCCCATTTTTCAAGTTGCTCAATAAATACGCCAGTTATACTAAGAGATAATTTAAAATCTGGATATTTATTCAACAATTTTTCAAGCAAAGCATTCATCGGGCGATAAGATTTATCGGCAATTTTTTTGAGAATTAATTCATTACAAAAGCCAGAATCTAAATCGTTGCCGTCAAAATAATTGTGATTATAAGTAGTATCAAATGCGCTATATTTTCGCAGGCGATAAGGTTGATGGGCATGAAGATAGAGAACTATGCCGCGCTTATTCATGATTCAATTCCTTTACGAGTTGAGTTATACAAATTTGTCATTTTTTTAGCAGCATCGCTCCATGAAATTCGATTGTATTCACGCATAATTCTTTGTTGTAAAGAAGATTTTAATTCATCAGAAGTTGCGATTGATACAATTTGATCTGCTAGTTTATTTTCATCCCAAAAATCATAGCGACAGATATTGTCCAAGACTTCGCTTACACCTGATTGATTAGTAATTATCAAGGCATTACCATGATGCGCAGCCTCAAGCGCTGTTAAACCAAAAGGTTCGCTAACTGAGCTCATAACAAATACATCACTCACACTATAAGCGTCTCGCCATTGCTTGCCACGAATAAATCCGGTAAAAATAATATGCTCGGATATTCCTAAATCTGCAGCTAATTCGATTAATTCATCTCTTTGGTCGCCATCGCCAGCAAATAAAAACATCAATTTATCATGCCGAGCGATTGCTTTTGCTGCTGCACGAAGCAAGAATGTTAATCCTTTTTGGATTGTAAAACGAGTAATCGTTGACACAATTGTGTATCCATCAGTTCTTAATGCTTCCAAATATCGATATGTTTTTTGATCGTAGTAATATCCATCATTTAAACTTTCTGGATTGATGGCGTTATGAACAACTTCAATTTTATCGCCAGGTATACCGTATCTATTCATAATAATATTTTTTGTAATACCGCTGACGGCAATAATCCTATCAGCCATCATCAGACCTTGATACTCAATTTCATGAACCAATGGGTTGCCGCTATCACTACCAGCTCGATCAAATTCAGTCGCATGAACGTGAACAACTAGAGGAGCATTTGTTATTTCTTTGGCGCGAATGCCAGCTTCCATAGTTAACCAATCGTGGGCGTGAATAACATCTGGATTAAGCGTTGTAACTAATTTCTCAACATAGTTTACATAACATTTTTGAATACCACGAATATCCTTAAGATTACCAGCATCAGCTTCGGATAGTTTGCCAGTAATTACATTTTTACTATCATATGCGCCAAGCCCACTATATTTACTCATTGGATCTAAGCCAGTAGCATTGTGGATGCGCATCCAGTCTATGTCGGGGTGTGCTGCGCTATATGGTACAACAAAGTCAATAGAAGCACCTTGATCGGCGAGTGCTTTGGACATGTAATAACAAGCCACTCCAAGGCCACCACTATTATGAGGAGGAAGCTCCCACCCGAGCATCAGAATATTCATCAACCTGATCTTCGTTTAATTTGTATTAAACGACCACTCCTTTTTATTAATGTTGTTAAAAAAATTATAGAACAACGCTAGTGCTTTTTCAACTCTATATATTTATAATAATATCTGTTACAATATCTTTTAGCTAAAATATTTAGCTAAAAAACAAAGGGGTATAGTT
>CAZTKH010000035.1:0-6291 GCA_964613925.1 uncultured Saccharimonas sp. (SeqCode) | reverse complement strand
GGCTGTTTTTAATTGGTGCGCGGAGCGGGACTTGAACCCGCAAGGCCGTAAGACCAAGAGATTTTAAGTCTCTCGTGTATACCATTCCACCATCCGCGCGAATTGTTAAATCCTATTTTACAATTTAAGCAAGATTAACTCAAGCAAAAATTGATAAATAGCATATACCCTACTTTGCTTTCGCTAAATAGTAAGCTTCATAACGCCAGCCTCCATAGCCAAAAAAGGCAACAAAAGATGGAGGCACGTATGGGAGTTGAACCCATTTAAAAGCTTTTGCAGAGCTCCACGTAACCGTTCCGTCAACGCGCCACCGCTTATTATAACAGACTACCGAGACTGTTTAAAAGTACTTTTATTTTGCCTTTTGCATTGCGCTGATTAGTACCGGTTTAGGAACAGCGCCAACTATAGTTTCAACCACTTTACCATCTTTAAATACCAAGAAAGTTGGCAATCCCATAACACCAAGTTGACTAACCAAGGCTTCTGAATCTTCGTTAGCCTCAAGTTTAATTACTTCTGCCCAATCCTTTGTCTCTTCACTAATCGCCTCAACAGTTGGCATCATACCCCTGCAAGGGCCACACCAAGTTGCCCAAACATCCAATAAAACAACCTTTTTTTCTTGTAAAACATCTTTTGAAAAAGTATTTTTATCAGTAATTTTCATTTTGTCTCTCCTTTTTTCTATTAGTAAATGTAATAATAACAATTATTGTTGACATACGCAATATATAGCGCATATACTTTTAATCATACACAACATATGGGGGTAGAGAGTAAAAATGAAAAACAACAATGAACCAGAAATATTAACAGTCGACGACCAAAAGCTGGCCGAAGTGCATAAAATCGGCAAAGAAATACCGCAAGTTCCCACCAGCTTAGCAGAGCCAAAATTAAGCGATAATGCTTGGTACATTGGCAAGACACGCTACGCTAAACGTGACAATAGTGGCAATCCAATTGAAACTGCAAAAGATTTATTTTGGAGAGTTGCTTACAATATCGCGACTGCAGATCGTCTATACGGCGCAAGCGAAAAACAACATATCGCAACTGCAACAAAATTTTACAAAATCATGTCAACTCAAAAGTTTTTGCCAGGCACTCCAGTACTTCTTAACGCCGGCAAACCAAAACAACAATTATCGTCGTGTTTCGTTCTACCAATCGAAGATAGTTTAGACGGAATCTTAGAAACGGCTAGCGACATGGCAAAAATTCATAAATCGGGCGGTGGAACTGGTTTTTCATTCTCAAGATTACGTCCAAGGAATGATATTTTAGCTTCCTCCGGCGGGACTACAACCGGTCCAGTTTCGTTTATGCAAATGTACAATGACATCACTTCTTCTATTCGACAAGGTGGCGTTCGCCGCGGTGCAAATATGGGAATTTTGAATTATAACCACCCAGATATTTTACTATTCATTATTTATAAACTTGACGAATTTTCATTAACTAACTTCAACATATCCGTTTCTGCAGATAAACATTTCTTTGATCAGATTAAAATTGACAAGCAAATTTTGGCCGATGACTATGAAAAAGATCTAGATTTTGATGGCATTGTTACAGAAGCTCGCGAAGCTTTATCAACTCGAGATATGGACCTAAAGCAAGTAAGGCTTGGTGGTGTTTTTGACAAACTGACTAAATGGTGTCAAGAAGACAAAGAAGGCTATGGCTACGCCCTGATTAATCCACGCAACGGCGAAGAGTGCGGCAAATTAAATGCTAAAAAAGTCTTTGACTTAATTACTCGTTTTGCTTGGGAATATGGCGACCCTGGTATGATATTCTTTGACAAGATCAATGAATCACGTGCCAATCCAACACCTCAACTTGGTAAGATTGAATCAACCAACCCGTGCGGCGAACAACCACTTTTGCCATACGACGCCTGCAACCTTGGCGCTATAAACCTTGCGCTATTTACAGACAAAAACACCTTTGATTGGGAGGCTTTACGCGAAGCTGTGCGTACATCGGTACATTTCCTCGACAATGCACTAGATATGAACGAGTACCCAATTGAAAAAATCGAGAACATGGTTCATAAAATTCGTCGCATTGGTCTTGGCATTATGGGCTTCGCTGACGCGCTACTATCAATTGGAGTTGGCTATAATACCCAAGAAGGCCTAGATATGGCCGAGCAGATCATGGAATTTATTCAACACGAAGCTGATCTTGCCTCTGAAGATTTAGCAAAAACCCGTGGAGTATTTCCTGCCTACGAAGGCTCTATCTATGATAAACCTGGTGAAATTAAGCCAAGAAACGGCGCTAGAACAACTATTGCGCCAACCGGCACCACCTCTATGCTAGCCGACACCTCTAGTGGCTGTGAACCGTTATTTGCGATAACTTACGTAAAAAATACCATCGAAGGTAAAAGAATATTTCAAACAAGCCCATACTTTATCAAAGAACTAAAAAAGCGTGGATTATATTCCGAAGAATTGTTAGAAAAAATTCAGGCAAATAAAGGCTCTATACAAAATATCGAAGAACTGCCTGAGGATCTTAAAAAAATCTTTGTCGTAGCTGGCGATATTACTCCAGAATGGCACATTAAAATTCAAGCTTCGTTGCAAAAATATGTCGATAGTGCGATTTCTAAAACAATCAATTTTCCAAACACGGCAACCGTTGACGACGTTCGAAAAACCTATATTGCCGCTTTTGACTCTGGTTGTAGAGGAATTACAACATACCGCGATGGAAGCCGCGAAAAACAAGTCATTGATGTTAAAGAAAAAGCTAAGTCGTATTACGATAAATTATCTGGCGTTAAGCAAGATGAAAATTCAGTAATAGAACTAGTCGAATCACCACGAAGTGCTCTAAAAAAGCGACCAGAAGTATTAAATGGTCAAACGCACCGAGTTGAAACTCCACTTGGTAAAGCTTTCATATCAATCAACGAAGACGAACTTGGTAATATATTTGAAGTATTTATCAACGTTGGCCATGCTGGATCAGATATTGCAGCCGATGCCGAAACAATTGGCCGATTAATTTCACTAGCATTTAGGATTCCACCCGATCTATCATCAGCTGAAATTGCCCAAAAAGTAATTACTCAACTTCGAGGAATTGGCGGCTCAAGCTCAACTGGCTTTGGACCAAATCGCGTACGATCAATCGGCGATGCAGTCGCAAAAGCAATTGAAAGGCACCAAGCTAGTAAAACTAAAATCGATGCACAAGAAATCGAACAAATAAACCAACCAGAAACAGCACCGCTATTTCAAGATTCCAGTATTAATCATAAAATGACGGACATGTGCCCAGAATGTGGATTAGCCAGCCTAAGATTTATCGAAGGTTGTCGAAAATGTGAATCTTGCGGTTTTAGTAAATGTTAAATAAAATATTTTAGGAGAAAAATTATGAAAAATTCAAAAAAACAACTAATTATCTGGATATTAAGTGCAATCGTAATAATTGGAGTTGCTGCAACTTGTATTTTCTTGGTATTAAATCAACAAAAACCAGCTGAAAATACCACCAACAATCAAATAACTCAATCTCAAACTGAAACTAAAAAAGCTACTTCAATAACCTATAACGGTCAAGATGGAAAAACCGCACTTGAGTTACTTGAATCGTCAGCCAGCATTACGAAAAGTGGCGAAGGCGCAAATGCTTATATTACTGGAATCAATGGCGTTGTCGCCGACTCGACAAAAGAATTTTGGTCATTTAGCATTAACGGTGAGGCCTCAATGGTAGGCGCTGGTAGTTATGTAACAAAAAACAGTGATGTTATAAAATGGGATTTAACAACTTTCTAAAACTATGAAAAAATATATATCAATCAAAAAAATAGCTCTAGTTATCGGATTAATTTTAATCGCAGTTATTTGGCGAATCATAAACCACAATTATATGATTGCTCCAAATTTCGAACTTGTAACAACCGTAACGGTTATTGCTGCAATTGTATTAGGCTATAAAGGCGCTATTGCCATACCACTAGCATCTATGGCACTTTCAGACGCGATTATCGGCAATAGTTCGATATTTGTATTTACCTGGGGAGCATTCTTTGTAATCGGCCTGGGTGCGATATTGCTTGCAAAGCTAAAAAACCGCACAAGAACCCAAATTGCTTACTCGCTTGGCTTTGCGGTATTAAGTTCATTCTTATTCTTTGCAGTTACCAACTTTGGCGTTTGGGCTCAGGGTTGGTATCCAGCAACCTGGAGTGGCTTAGCTGAATGTTTTATGATGGCAATTCCATTCTATAGAACAATGCTAATCGGCAATATCATACTTGTTCCAGCAGCAGTCTCGGCTTACCAATTTATCAAGATCCGTCAAGAATCTAAAAAACTAGTAGTCAATCCCCTCGCTCGCTAAGATTTTATCGTCATAATGATGTTTTAACTTTGTCATATTGGTTGCAATATCCGTCAACTCCAAAAGTTCATTAGGGAAATTGCGACCAGTAAGGCAAAGACTAGTATTCTGATGTTTGTCATTTATTAAGTTTTTCAAATCATCAAATTTCAACAAGCCGTCATGAACGGCATTATTAATTTCATCACAAATAACCAATTGATAATCACCCGACTTAGCAGCCTCATAAGCAAATTCATAGGTTTTTTTAGCTTCATTTTTATGATCTTGTTCTGATGCCTTACTACTTATCTCGCCGGCATTATAAAATCCAAGTCCGCCTTTATAAAAAACAAGCTTATCCTGATAAATTGGCATTATGTTTTTAATAAATTTATGTTCTGAAACTTCCCAACTTTTTATAAATTGCACAAAAGCAACTTTAAAATCAGCACCGAGCGCCCGTGCCATCAAACCAATAGCTGCGCTTGTCTTACCCTTGTTGTCGCCAGTAAAAACAATCACGACACTAGACTTTTTTGAAAATTCATCCGAATTCATATATTTAGTATATAACAACTTAAAATACTAGATATATTTGGGATTATATTTATATCTATCTTTCTTTATACGAATCAAGCATTTCATCTATTTTTGCTTCAATCCTTGCATCATCATTGGTTATTGCCGATTTAAAATAGAATTCTCCCTTATCAGTAACAATATATGCGCCAGTTCCATTACCAACAATTTGGCCGTTAGATAATAATTTTGTCTTTACAACACGAAAATCTTTATTATCTTTTGTATATTTCGTTATTCTTACATCCGTAGTTTGGCTACTCTCTTTGTAATGAGGATTTTCTTCATCAAAATATTTTTCATCTAACTTAGCTAGGTCGCTACTACGATTTTCACCTGCATTAAAGGGATGATATGCAAATTCAATACCTGATTGGCGACCGGTTTCATCTTTCCTTGGATTAGAAAAAGTCACCTTATCCAATAGATAGTCGCTTATCGAAGAGCTTTTTTGTTTATCAAAAGATCTTGGAACAAGAATAGAATATCCTTCACCATTATATTCTTTAAGTGAAGTGGTATTTAGAATAAAAAAGCATAAAGTAATTATTATTGCGCCAACAGATAGCAATGAACCCAAAATAATTAATATTATTAAAAGAGCTTTTGACATTTTTTTAGATTGTGTATTATTGCTATTTTGCACGCAAGGCGTAGCTAATACTTGAGGCTGTGATAGGGGTTGTGACTGAGCTTGATTAACATTAATGTTCTTTAAATTTTCTACCGGGTATTGCTGTGATTTAAATTGATTAAGACTACCATCTTGTGCATTTTCTTGTGGTTGGTCTGTTTCAGGATTCATATTTTTGGCACCTTTCTATTAGATTTGAAGTTATATCCCAATTTTATCACTATAAAATAAAAATGGTGCGGGTACAGAGATTCAAACTCTGGACCTCTTCCTTGGGAAGGAAGCGTTCTATCACTGAACTACACCCGCATGTTGATTATTATAAACTATAATGCAGCTAACCCATCAAAATATTCCAACTTTTGTAGACGTGCGGTAGTGCAAGCTACGAACTTTGTCTCGGCACACTTTATTATTAAAGAGCCAAACGGCTCTTTAATAATGCTTCGCCGTACGGCGAACGGCTAAAATCGGTTATTGCAACCGATTTCACAGTCCTAAACAAAGCTTGTAGTTTGCTCTCCCGTGGTTTGTGGTTTTGCGAGGTTTGGGGTGAGATTCGCCAGTGGCGAGTCGCAAGGCGATGACACGTATGAATTATATTCATTCGACTGACTCGCGAGGTCGCCGGAGGTGACTCTGCAAAAACCCGGACTTAAAAAGGAGGTTACATTCCTGGTGCACAGAGTTCGCCGTACGGCGAATGTTTGAGCCCGATA
>CAZTKH010000034.1:0-6552 GCA_964613925.1 uncultured Saccharimonas sp. (SeqCode) | reverse complement strand
AAAAAGAAGACCCACGACCAACCGAAACTATTGAATCTACTTATGAAGAAGAGCCTACGACAATCAACGAGGAAAAAATAACGACCACTTCGACAACAATAAATCCTGTATCTACAGAAACAACATCTCCACTTACAACAGAAACAACAGCCCAATCAGAGTCAGATCCGTCAAAAGTTGCTCAAAATGCCGTCGAGGGTTATGGATTCTCTAAACTGTCGCCCGAACAACAAGAAACAATTAAGAAATATGAAGCTCTTAGCGTTGAAGAGTTTAGAAAATTACCAATTGAAGAACAATTGATTTTTTCATCTTTCGTTTTTGAAAATTACAAACCAACCTTCGACGAAATCATAAATGCTCAACTTACTAAAGACGAACTAAATAATATTTATTACACAGCAAACCCAACAACACCAGAGCAAGTATTAGCAAATTATTCATATCTAATGACCATGTCCTGTAATGTCTATGAATTAGATGAAGAAGAATTTCCATATAAGGACAGGGAATTAGGAAAAAAACTCGTATCGCTGATAAAAACAATTTCAGAAGAACACACAAGCGCAAGTGACTATTTTATTGATAACGTAGACTACTTAGCTTGTGTTGCATTAAACCTTTCAATGATCGAAGGCGAGTTTAAACAGAATGATGATGGTTCATATATAATTAATACTATTATGCACTCTAATAACTACATTGAGGTTGAGCCAGATGCAGAATTTTCTCAAAAAACATTTATAGAACAAAAATATCTCAATATTAATAAAGAGCAAAGTGAAATTTATCTATTATCATGGGCTAGTGCCAAATCCGACAGCACTTATGTGCCACTATCATAGAATCGTTTTTAAAATCATAGATTTTAATGTTCATATTTGATATATTAGTTTTATGAAATCTCGTTTACGTAGTGCTTTTTTAGTTGCTTTTAGTTTTATAATTTTTACTAATGCTACAAATCTTATATTTACTACTGGAACATACGCCGCTGAAGTAAAAGACTACAGCAAAATGAACGAAGATGAAAAAATAGTATCCTATATATATTATAAAGCTCTTTCTGATTGCCTCGATCAAGGAGAAATTAATACTAGCTTTATTTCAGGTAATATTAGCGATATATTCAACAATCCCCAAAACGGAACAGGACCTTCTGTAGATGTTGGTTTATTTGCTGAAGCTTTTGCAATAAATTCTTCGGGTATAACAGCAGAGGCAGGAGATGGTGTATTAGTATGTAGTAATATAGCAAAAGCAGCCTTCGATTTTTGGGGCATTAATTCATTAGATAAAGACGCAATACTTCAAAGTTTTGGCTACAAAAAAACTGACGCATATTGGTGTAGAGGCACAGATATAGTTTCTAATACTATTATCGTTCTAAAAGAGGGGGCTAAAAATTCAAACGGCACCCCATTTGCTGACACAAAATTTGTCATGCCATTTGATCCAAAAAATAGCAGATATTTTGACACCACCAATGGTCCAATAGACAATGAAACCGATGCGGAAATGTACTGCTCAAATTTTATTTCAATAGAATATCCTCACTTAATGACGTCGAACGTAAGAGACGAAAATAACCAAAGATTAGTGCCATTTATTAAAGAATCCGTCGGCTACGTTGGTGTTGAAGGCGCTACAGGGTCTTACATTAAAGAATATATTAAAACAAATATCTTTAAAACTGAAGTGGATCCATATAATACAGCTCGTCATATTGAACCATTAGGATTTAATGATGCCCAAAAGTATTATCTTTACAAATACGTATTTCAATCTATTAATGGGTGTAGCGGGGTGTCATACGGAACAACAGACTCGTTGAATGCAAGCCCAGATCAAACAAAAACACTCAATGTAAAAAATGGAGCCACAAAAGGAGATGGTATTAAATATCCATATGTAGAAATTTCCATGATTAATCCTGAAAAAATTACAGAAAAAGTAAAATATAGCTTTGTTATGGAGAGTAAAATAGCAGCCGATAATTTAAATATTACAATTTATTTAGGCGAAGAAAAAACCTGCACCGACATTGCCTATGCTCTTAACCTCGACAATACCGACAGCTTGGCTAACAAAATTTTGTCAGTTATGAAAGACATAAAAAACCCCTTGAGTAGTCAATATAATAATATTTTAAAATTAGCTGGCGGATCGAATACAATACCAATAGGCGTAGGCTCTGATAAAAATAATGATAACGAAGAAGAAGATAAAAACACCTGCGCAATAGACGGCATCGGCTGGTTACTATGTCCAGTTGTTAATTTTCTTGCACAAATAATTGACCATAGTTGGGGTATATTGGCAAGCTTTTTAGAAGTAGATTCAAGTATTGTTAGCACAACAAACCCGGACAATAACGAAACTGGTGCTACTTACCGGGCATGGCAGATCGTTAGAAATATTGCCAATGTTGTTTTTGCAATTGTATTTTTAATAATAATTTTTTCGCAAGTTACGAGTTTTGGCATATCAAATTATGGCATTAAAAAAATGTTGCCAAAATTAATAATTGCAGCAATATTAGTTAATTTGTCATTTTATATATGTCAAATAGCCGTAGATATATCGAACATCCTTGGCTATTCAATTAAAAATATATTTGACAACCTCACCAACACAATTGCCGACCAGCAAATATTTTTTAATCCTTACGATGACACCCAAACCGGAAATGGAATGCTCGGAATTGCTGGTACTGTACTCGCAACAGCTGCGGGTGGCGTTTATGTATACGCACAGATTGGAACATTAATTCCAGTTCTATTAGGAGGAATCGTTGCCGTATTAATGATTTTATTTATGTTAATTGGACGCCAGGCATTAGTAATTTTACTTGTTGTATTGTCACCCCTTGCATTTGTAGCGTATCTGTTGCCAAATACATCAAAACTATTTGATAAATGGAAAAAATTATTTATGTCACTTCTATTACTATTTCCAATAGTAGCTTTAGTAATAGGCGCATCATCAATGGCATCAAGTATATTGTCTAGTACATTTCAAAATGCAACAAGTGAACATAATTTTGGAACCGTTTTAGGACAAATTGCCGCAGCGGCTGTTGCAATATTGCCATTATTTGTTGTACCCGGGATGCTTAAAAAATCACTTGATGGCGCTGGAAATATTGGTGGCACTTTAAATAAATTAAGCGATAAATGGGGCAAGGGGTTTGGTGGTAAGTGGACTGATTCAAAACTAAACAAACACATTGCAGCCGAGAGAGCTAATAAATCAGCCCGCATTCAAGGCGGAGTATATGAAGGTAGTAAATTAAATCCAAACGTATGGCGAAGTAAATTACACAAGGGAATAAATCAAGCAGGTTGGAGTGGAAAATACGGAGACAAGATGTCTGCTATGGGAGTGTCGCAATCTGATAAGTTTAATGAAGAAAATGTATCGCTAGCAACTTCTCGCCTAGATTCGCTAACACTTGGAAGAAGTGAAATTGAAAAAATTGCACTCGGCACTCATGAAAAATATAAAGGTAATGTCGCAATGCAACAAGCTGCCATAAAAGATATGGTTAAAACCAATAACGTTAATGGCATAAATAGTCTATGGGACGCAACAATGAAAATGGATAATAGCCAGAATTCTAAATACATTAGAAATACATTTGCTAATAGTTTATTATCGTCAAGCTCAAGACCTACATATTATGGCGGTGGGGCAATAGCATCTATGAGAATTAACGACAAAACTAAAGATAGTGCACAGATGACTTATCAAGATACTATAAAAAAGGCAATTAAAGATAATGCCTATTCTCCAGATAAAATTGCACGTGCAGATAAAGATGAATTAATTGCTATATCTAAACTTATAGAAAAAGATGCAGAAAATAAAAAGGCCAATATCAATCCAGAGACATATATAAAGCAAAAAGACCTTGAAATGCTTGCAAAAAATGCACAAATTGCACAAACCAATCCAAACCTTTCATACTTAGTTAACAAAAACTACTCTGTTATTGACAATATAGCTTCTTTTGTAACATTATCGGGATCCTCTAACCAGACAACCTCCTCAACAAGCTCCTTAGTAAATCAATACGGAGAACCTTTTATAATAGCTCAAGCGGCAGACCAGCAAAAAACAGATTACGCGCCAGAAATAATTGCTACAACACAAAAAGAAGTCAACAATATAAACACCAATACACAAAAGAACGCGACAATAACAGAAGAAAATGGCATAAAAATAACTGATTGGCGAATACGTTAATAATAAAATAAAAACATAAGTAAAATGTTATACTATAAGCAGTATGTCCGTATATAAAGTTCCCCAAGATGTTGAAGCTGATGATAAGTTATTAGGGCCGTTTACTTTTCGGCAAATGATTTATCTTGGTATTGTTGCTCTGTCTATTGGGGCTGCTTATGGGCTAGCTCAGCTACTTTTTCCGCTGTTTATTATACCTTTGCCGATAGTTGTTTTGTTTGGAGCGCTGGCTTTACCACTGCGCAAAGATCAACCCATGGAAACATATTTGGCAGCGATTGTATCATTTTATCTAAAACCACACCGCAGATTATGGGATCCGGATGGAATTGATTCACTAATCGAGATAATTGCTCCAAAAAGCACCGAAGTTCAATTAACCAAAGATTTATCACAAATAGAAGCCAAGCAACGTTTTGGATATTTGGCGCGCATTGTTGATAGTCAAGGGTGGGCAATTCGTGGCACTGGTATGCAAACCCCAAATAACTCAATGATCAGCGATGAATATTATTCCGCACAGCAAGTCGAGGACGTTATGGATGAAAATAATTCAACCGTCAGATCACTTGAACAAAAGCTCGACACTAGCGACGCTCGCAGACATCAGGATGCTTTAAATATAATCTCGTCGTCACTCAAGCAAGCTCAGCAAACTGACTCTGCAGTAACACAACAGACGCCTACAATGCCAAGCTATTTAAATCCAACACCTTTGACGTCAGCCAACGATACAACCAACACAGATCCAATCATCAGTAATAGCGATATAGATTTTGATCCATACCCAGAAGACATGCATCAAACAGTCATTACTCCAATCAGTGAAAAACCTAAAATTGCCCAAGTTATTTTGCCAGCGGTTAAAAAAACAAGCACTAGCGAAAAGCCACTATCTGCTGGTATAATAAACCTTGCAAATAATACTAGTTTATCTATCGAAACAATTGCGCGCGAGGCAAATCGAATTAACAAAAAACAAGATTTGAATGAAGAAGTGTTTGTTTCATTACGATAGGCAAGTTTAAAAATAGGAAGTGGGATATATCAAGCATGCCTCCAATTAATCAATCTCCTAGTCCGATAAATGCCGGTCCTATTCCTAATGCCCCAATATCTCAACCAAATCAGCCAACCAATGTTACTCCGGCAACGCAAAAGCCAAAAAACCCGAACTCAGCGCAAAGCACGCTATTATTATCCGAGGTCCGCGACAATATGGTTATTATGGCTGACGGCTCGTTTAGAGCAGTTGTGGCTTGCCGATCGATTAACTTTGACCTTATGAGCAGTCGCGAACGCGAAGGTGTCGAATTTAGTTATCAAAACTTTTTAAATTCTTTAAATTTTCCAATCCAAATAACCATCCGTTCCCAGCGCATCGACATCGGACCATATATTAATAAGTTGGTTCAAATCCGTCAAAGCCAAGATAATATGCTGTTGAACGTTTTGATGGACGATTATATTAACTTTATTGATATATTATCCCAAGAAGCAAACATTATGGACAAATCTTTTTTCATTGCAATTCCTTATTATCCATCAGGTGATATTTCAAACCTAGTTGAAAAGAGTAAGGGATTTTTTGATAAATTATTTGCTCGACCTCAAAATGTTGTCGCGAAAATTGACGCCGAAACTTATGACAAGGCCAAAACCGAGATAAAAAATCGCGTTGATGCCGTTATGGCCGGTTTATTTCAACTTGGCGTGCAAAGCGTTCAACTAAATACCAAAGAACTCGGCGAATTATATTATAACTTTTATAATCCAGATACCGCTGTACGTGAGCCACTAGGTGATTTTAATAATATTGCCACAACTTTTGTCAAAAAGGGAACTGGTGAAAATCCAAATAACATAGATAAGGATATTATTTGATGAAAAAAAAGAAACTTGATGCTACCGCAATAGCTGCTGAACAAAAAGCTCGCGAACAATCCGAAGTTGAAGAGGCGTTTTTAAAAGGCGTCACAACTTTACGAGATTTAATCGCCCCAAGTAGTATCGATATTCATTCATCATATTTTCGACTAGGCACTAAATACGGCCGAACTTTATATGTTTATGGATATCCACGTCAAATCTATACAGGTTGGCTAAGCTCTTTGATTAACATCGATCAGGTAATTGATGTGAGTATGTTTATTTATCCTGTTGATAGCCAAGTTATTTTAAATAATTTGCGCAAAAAAGTAACTCAACTCGAAGCCTCGATGTCAATGAATGCTGAAAAGGGTAGGACGCGCGATCCAGCCTTAGAAGCTGCTATTAGCGACGCGGAGGAGCTTCGCGATCAGA
>CAZTKH010000033.1:0-6765 GCA_964613925.1 uncultured Saccharimonas sp. (SeqCode) | reverse complement strand
TTAGCTTCGCTACTGAAGGGGTCGATACCTCCAACAGCTAGTATCCATCGTTTACAGCGTGGACTACCCGGGTATCTAATCCGGTTTGCTCCCCACGCTTTCGTGCCTTAGTGTCAGAAATAGCCTAGTAACCTGCCTACGCCATTGGTGTTCCTTCTAATATCTACGGATTTTACTCCTACACTAGAAATTCCAGTTACCTCTGCTACTCTCGAGTCTGTTAGTTTGAATAATAGTTTAGTGGTTGAGCCACTAAATTTCACCATTCACTTAACAAACCACCTACGCAACTCTTTACGCCCAGTCACTCCGGATAATGCTTGCACCCTACGTATGACCGCGGCTGCTGGCACGTAGTTAGCCGGTGCTTATTCATAAGTTACCGTCATATTCTTCACTTATAAAAGCAGTTTACGACCCGAAGGCCTTCATCCTGCACGCGGCGTTGCTCCATCAGGCTTTCGCCCATTGTGGAAGATTCCTCACTGCTGCCTCCCGTAGGAGTCTGGACCGTGTCTCAGTTCCAGTCTGACTGATCATCCTCTAAGACCAGTTAACGATCGTCGACTTGGTGAGCCTTTACCTCACCAACTATCTAATCGTACGCAGGCCATTCCCAAAGCGGATAAATCCTTTAATCCGAAGATCATATGCGGCATTAGCCACCCTTTCGGGCAGTTATTCCTCACTTTGGGGTATGTTCCCACGCGTTACTCAGCCGTCCGCCGCTCGCCGCCAGGTAGTAAACTACCCGCGCTGCCGCTCGACTTGCATGTGTTAGGCACGCCGCCAGCATTAATCCTGAGCCAGGATCAAACTCTCCATAAAAAATAAAATGTATCAATAAATTGATACTCTTATACTAACTCAATATAAACTGACGATGATTTGCACAACTAAATTGTCAAAGTTCACAATCTGACTTAGTGATATTCACATAAGTTTTACACCGCTCAATCAGACTGTTACCAATGATACCTCAACGACTACGCTTGCGTCAAGGGTATTTTTTGACTATTTTGTTGCTAAAAATACAATTACTCCAATTAACACACCCAAGATGAATCCAATAGCAACCTCAATTGGTTTATGACCCCTAGATATCTTCAATGGCTTAATGTCTATTTTTTGACTTTTAATCATCTCGTTGATGGCCAAACCTTGCTCGCCAGTCGACCTTCGTACCCTAACCGCATCATGCATGACTATTAACAGTACGGTTATAGCAAGTGCAAATAATCCTGAATCAAAACCATCTTTAAGTCCAATAAGCATAGTGACGGAAGATAATATTGCAGTGTGAGCACTTGGCATACCGCCAGACTCAAGAATCGCCAAACTTAATGTATATTTTTTTGTAGTTTTACACAAAATAATATATTTAATTAAATGAACCACAATCCAAGATACTAATACTGCAATAATATATATAGAAAACATTTTATCCCCCATCCCAAGGTTTTCTTATTTAGCTTTCACTAGATTCTTCCTCTTGCTCTTTTTCATCAGGAACGATCCCAAAAGAAGCAACCTTATCACCTTCGCTCATTTTCATAATTCGTACACCTTGTGTAGTTCTGCCCAAATTTGGAATATCATTCAACCCTACTCGAATTGCTTGGCCACCTGTTGAGATAAACAACACCTCGGTAGCGTCATTATCAATTGTATTTACCGCCACAATACGACCAGTTTTTGAAGTTACAACTCCAGCCTTTATTCCAACTCCGCCGCGCTTATGAGATGGGAAATTCGAAACTTTCGTAACTTTTCCATATCCATTTTCACTGATGACTAATAGTTTATGCCCGTCATCGTCAACGACATCCATACCAACAACTTGATCATTTGGTCGTAATCTGACACCGCGAACGCCCATAGCAGAACGTCCCATTGGCCGAGCATCTTGTTCATTGAACCTAATAGCTTGGCCTGCCGATGTCGAGATAATTACGTCACTATTTCCAGAAGTTTTCTTAACCCAGCGCAAATCATCATTTTGACTTAATTTAATAGCTATCAATCCATTATTGCGGATATTATCAAATTCCTTCAAGGCAGTCTTTTTAATAGTACCCTTTGTAGTTGCCATGAATAAATAACCATCATTACTATCATTTTTGCCTTGCCTAATAATCGCAGTAATTTTTTCTTCAGGTTGCAATTGCAATAAGTTAACAGCAGCAGTTCCCTTGGTTGCAAGACTTGCCAATGGAACTTCAAATGCCTTCAACTTAAATACGCGTCCTTTATTTGTAAAGAAAACTAAATAATCATGAGACCCTGCTGATACGAGCTGACAAATCACATCTTCAGTCTTTATAGACATGCCGCGCTTGCCTTTGCCACCACGGTGCTGCTTGCGATATTCACTCGATAGAGTGCGCTTAATATAATTCTCGGCAGTTAGCAATATAATACTGTCCTCTTCAGGAATCAGTTCTTCATCACTAAATTTTCCGATTTCATGATTTATAATTTGACTTCGACGCTTATCACCATACTTTTCCTTCATTTCAAGAAGTTCTTGTTTGATAATATTTAATATTTCTTGCTCACTATCCAAAATACCTTGTAGTTTATCAATTAAAGCAATCAACGCAGCTAATTCATCCTCAATTTCCTGCCTATCTAATCCAGTTAACTTTCGTAATTGCATGGCCAAAATAGCACGGCCCTGAATTTCTGAAAGCTTAAACCTATCCATCAATCCGCTCAAAGCTTCATCATAGTTTTTACTGCCTCTGATCAATTTAATCACTTCATCAATATGATCAAGTGCAATCTTTAAACCTTCTAAAATATGGGCTCGTTCTTTTGCAGATTTGAGCTCAAACTCGGTTCTACGTCTTACAACTACTCGTCGGTGTTTGACAAACTCATCAAGAATATCTTTTAGGCCAAGAACCCTAGGCTGAATGCCATCAACGAGCGCCAACATATTATAGTTAAAGTTTGATTGCAAAGGTGTCATTTTATAAAGTTGATTCAAGACCTTTTTTGGATAAGCATCTTTTTTCAACTCAATAACTATCCTTACCTTACCGCGAGCCGATTCGTCGCGAAGATCGCTAATTGTTGTAATTTTTTTATCTTTTACCAAATCGGCGATTTTTTCAACTAACGTTGCTTTATTTACAGCATATGGTATTTCTGTGACAATAATTTGGCTACGGCCTTTTTTAGTTTCTTCAATTGTAGCCACTGCACGAATTACAACACTGCCCCTACCGGTCTGATATGCTTGACGCATGAGAGGACCACCATAAACAATTGCCCCTGTTGGAAAGTCTGGACCTTTGACATATTTCAAAAGATTATCAGTTGTCGCATCTTCCGGATGATCAATCAAATATACCGTAGCGTCAACTAATTCGCCAAGATTGTGGGTTGGAATGCTAGTGGCCATACCAACGGCAATACCAACCTGACCATTTAATAGCAGGTTTGGAACTTTTGCCGGCAATACAACTGGTTCTTGGCGCGTACCGTCATAAGTATCGCGAAAATCAACAGTATTTTTATCAATGTCCATCAATAAAGCCTCTGACATTCGCGTCATCTTTGCTTCTGTATATCGCATAGCTGCTGGAGGGTCGCCGTCCATTGATCCAAAGTTACCCTGACCCTGTACAAGCGGGTATCTTTCAACCCAATCCTGAGCAAGTCGCACCATAGCGTCATAGATAGAAGAGTCACCATGTGGATGGTACTTACCCATAACTTCACCAACGATTTGAGCACTTTTAACAGTCTTGCTCGATGGACCAATACCCATTTTATCCATAACATAGACAATTCGACGATGAACTGGCTTCATGCCGTCACGAACGTCAGGAAGAGCACGATCAACAATTACACTCATAGAATATCGAAGGAAGTTATTTTCCATAACTTCTTCAACTGTTTGAATTTCTAGAGTTTTTGAATGAGTTTGTTCAGGAATAACAATCTCACCTTCTACATTTAAATTAGTTTCGTTTAATTCTGTTGAGTTTTTTACATCTTCATTCATATTAAATATCCAATTCCTCGAGGCTTACATCCTTTGCTCGTGTCTGTATAAAATTTTTGCGCATAATAACATCATCACCCATAAGTTTTGTGAATATCGAATCAGCTCGTTCGGCATCTTCGATTCTAACCTGAACCAAAACACGATTTTCTGGATTCATAGTAGTGTCCCACAACTGATCGGCGTCCATTTCTCCAAGACCTTTATACCGCTGCAACGATGACTCATTTAGGCCAGCTTGTCTAATTTGTGAATCATCAGGATTAATAACAACCCCATTAGCACGTCGTGCTTCAATCAAATTATTTAATTTTGCCTCAAGAGCTTCTTCATTATATATATATTCTTTTTTGTTTCCGCCAAGTTTTAATAAAAATAATGGAGGTTTCGCTAAATAAATATGTCCGCCCTCAACAACTTCACGCATAAAACGGAAAAAGAAAGTCATGAGAAGTGTTGCAATGTGACTTCCGTCTACATCGGCATCGGTCATGATAATAATGCGATGATAGCGCAAACCAGAAATATCAAATTGATCACTTATACCAACGCCCATGCCTTTAATAAGTGAGACAATTTCTCTATTACCAAGCATGCGGTCTAGTCGAGCTCGCTCGGTATTAAGAACCTTACCTCGCAAAGGTAAGATAGCCTGGGTACGACTATCTCTTCCTGTTTTCGCAGAACCACCAGCCGAATCTCCCTCAACTATATATAATTCGCACTCTGCTGGATTCTTACTTGAACAGTCAGATAATTTACCAGGAAGATTAGCTCCGTCAAGAACGCCTTTTCTAATAACATTATCCCTAGCGGCGCGAGCAGCTTTCCTGGCACGAGCGGCTAACAAAGCCTTTCCGACAATTACTTTTGCGACATTAGGGTTTTCCTCAAGATAATATGAGAAATACTCATTCATCACTTGCTCGACGTAACGACGAACCTCTGGATTGCCTAATTTATTTTTTGTTTGACCTTCAAATTGAGGATCAGGAATTTTTACAAGTATAACCGCGGTTAAACCTTCACGAATATCATCACCAGTAAGATTTTCTTCTTTTTCTTTTAATAGACCGCTTTTTCTAGCGTAATCATTAATTACACGTGTTAGCGATGCCCTAAATCCAACGAGATGCGTGCCACCATCAATTGTTAAAACGTTGTTAGCAAATGGCTTAATTATTTCTACAAACGAATCGTTATATTGTAAAGCAATCTCAATTACAGAATCTTCCACTGTTTTTTCAACATAGAAGATATCAGTTCCAGCTACATCTTTTCCAAAATTTAAATGACGAACATAACTTTTAATACCGCCTTCGAAATAAAAAGCTTGTCGCTCATTTATTCTCTCGTCGCGCACATAAGTATAAACACCTTTAGTTAGATAGGCTTGATGCTGTATATAATTAACAACCCATTTATAATCAAAATCAACTGTTTCTTTAAAAATCAAAGGATCAGGATAAAAAGTTATCGAGGTGCCTTGAGGCCGATCAGTTTTACCTACTTTTTGTAGTTTTGAAGTAATAACGCCTCTTTCGAATTCAACTCTGTATAACTGTCCTTCGCGAACAACCTCAGCTATCATTTTCCTAGATAGTGCATTAACGACACTTGAGCCAACTCCGTGTAAACCAGAAGATACCTTATAGCTACCACCACCAAATTTTCCACCAGCATGCAATACAGTTAAAACAGTCTCAAGGGCGCTTAATCCGGTTTTTGGATGAATATCGATTGGAATACCACGACCATTATCCTCAACCCTAACGCCACCATCGGCTAATAATATAACTGATATTTTATTTGCAAAACCAGCGATAGCCTCATCAATAGAGTTATCGGCAATCTCTTTAATTAAATGATGAACACCGTCGTAACCAGTGCTACCAATATACATACCGGGGCGCTTGCGTACTGGCTCTAACCCCTCAAGAACTTGGATTTGCGACCCATCGTATGAATTATCTACTTTTTGTTTAATCACACTCAACTCCCCAATCTGCTTCAGACTTATGTAGCTATTTACAATATTCACATTATAACTGATAAATTGTGTTCACTCAAGCTATTGCATTGAACATATTTATTGTGCTAAAGTTTATTTAAGAGGTGTAATAATAAATTAAATAAATAAATAAAAATAAAAAATATGTTTAAAAAAATAGTTTCAAATCTACCATTCAGCCCTGCCCTTATTGGACAGCTCGGTTTTTATGCAAAACGACTACGTAAAGAGGAAGTTACGCGAAGATTATCATTAATATTTGTCGTACTAACCCTAGTTATCCAATCAGTTGCAATCTTTCAACCAACCCAATCTGCTAATGCGTCTAGCCCAAACGACATGGTGGCTGGTGGAATTCAATCAATTAATGATTTTTTAGTTGCTTATGATGCAAACACTAAAAATCTAAAAGATGTTGTCGACTATTTAGGTATAACACGTGACGAAATTGCCAAAGCAACATATACAGAGATTGAGGTCGGATCAAAACTTTCGTGGGGATATTTACCACACTTTAGTTATGAGCAGGGAGAGAGACAACATAATATAACTAGCGCTGATGGCCAAAGAAAAACAACGGTATATTCTCGACCACTTAACTTATGGGGAGATTATTATGTTAAGGGTTGGATATCAACTTCAAGCAGTATGGGTAAATTTGGTATAATGCGCGCCTGTGGAAATTTAGTAACTGATACAATACCAAGGCCTATAGGTTATTTTGAACCACTAATACCTA
>CAZTKH010000032.1:0-6907 GCA_964613925.1 uncultured Saccharimonas sp. (SeqCode) | reverse complement strand
CAAAATATATTATAGATTTTTTTATACTATTTTCTTTGTGTAATTCTGGTATCAAATCAGACATCGAAATATAAATAAAACTTCCAGCCGCAAATGGCAAAAGAAATTGCGACATGTTAGATATATTATTTATCATAAAATATCCAATAATCACACCAAGCATAGAAGTAAGGGCTGACAAAAAATTCCATAAAATTGCTTTTTTCTTATCAAAACCGCCATGAATTAAAATACCAAAATCACCCAATTCCTGCGGAATTTCATGCGAAGCCAAGGCAATCGTAGTCGCGAGTCCAATCGAAGGGCTGAGGCTATAAGAAGAAACAATTATAAGACCGTCAATAAAGTTATGTAGACCGTCACCGATTAAACTCATATAGGCAAAAGTATGAGTATGGCGTTCAGCGTTTTCATCGTGACAATGATGCCATTTTAACACCCTTTCTAAAAGATAAAAGATTACAATCCCAAAAACTAAGTACACATAAGGTTCAAGTTTAGATTCAACTAATCCCGATTCTGGTAGTAAATGAAAAAACGCCCCACCAAGAAGAGCTCCAGTTGAAAATGCAACTAAAATCATTGCAATTTTTTTAATTATTTTATCTTTAATTAGTATTCCAAAAACCCCAACAAGCGCTAATAAACTTATTGTAAATGTAGCAATCAATGCGTTAAATAATACTACATCCATTAAGTTTTCTCATCCAATAAACTTAATAGTTTTGTTTCGTCAATTATTTCTATACCCATCTTTTGAGCTTTTTCCAATTTGCTACCGCCAGCTTTTTCACCAACAACTAAATAATCTGTGTCCTTTGTTACTGTTGATTGAAAATTACCGCCAAGAGAACGAATCTTATCAGCTGCTTCATCGCGCGACATTGTTTGAAGCGTACCAGTCACGACAAAACTTTTACCAACCAAAGCTCCAAATTGTTTTGTAAAACACGGTTCAACACCAAGTTTTTCAAATTTTCTCAATAAAGCCAAATTATCCTCATCACCAAACCAAGCAATAATACTTTCAGCTACGACAACACCAACGCCATCAACCGATTGCAAATCATCAAGCGAAGCATTTTTTAAGCTGCTAATCGACTCGAATTTATTAGCTAAATCAATTGCCGTCTGGATACCAATATGCCGAATACCAAGACCATAAATAAATCGCTCAAGTGGCGGGTTTTTCTTGGTTTGGATAGCATTAACTAATTTTTGTGCTGAAATTTTAGCAAAACGATCTATCTTGATAATTTGTTCGTAGGTTAATCCGTAAATATCTGCCAAGTCGCAAACCAAACCACTTTCAACCAAAGCATTGGCATTTTTTTCGCCAAGTGTATCAATATCTAAGGCGCTTTTTGAAGCAAAATGCTCTAACGAACGTTCGATCATAATCGATCCAGTAACACCATTAATTCTATAAACAGCTTCACCTTCTGGACGCTCAAATTTATACTCAGGATATTGCTCTTTAAGTGCTTTTTCAAAATCATAAGTGACAGAATCTTTTGGACGTAATTCCATAACCACCGATTCAACTTGCGGAATAATATCACCAGCTTTATAAATTACCACCGTATCACCAATTCTTATGTCCTTTTTAGCAATTTCATCAGCATTATGTAGGCTAGCATGTTGAACCGTTGTACCAGCTACAACAATTGGATTAAAAACCGCCACTGGTGTCGCCGCCCCAGTTCGGCCTAAACTAATAACAATATCTCGTACAATCGTCGTGGCTTTTTCTGGCATATATTTATAAGCAACAGCCGCACGAGGTTGTTTGCCAACGATACCAAGCTCAGCAAATTGATCTCGGTTATTAATTTTAACAACCAAACCATCAGTGTTAAAAGGCAAATCGTGTCGCAACTTATCCCACTTATCAATAAACTTCATAACACCGTCAAGATTACCAAAAACGCTTGCCTCAAGATTTCTCGTTAGCCCCAGGGCGCTGATTATATCGTAGGCTACCATATTTGTTGGTATTTCGTTAACATTATCGCGCAATATATCGTATGCCCGAAAATGAAGCGGCCTTTTGGCAACTAACTTTGGATCAAGCTGACGAATTGTACCAGCCGCTAGGTTTCGAGGATTAGCAAACTCCGGCTCACCAGCTTCACGACGTTGTTTATTTAATTTTTCAAAATCATTTTTTAACATAACAATTTCGCCACGAATTTCAGTACGCCCAATTAAAAACTTCTCATAGCCTTTTGATTCATATAGTCTTAATGGAATATTTTTAATTGTACGGACGTTTTCAGTTACATCTTCACCAACAAAACCATCACCACGAGTAATCGCCTGAACAAGTATTCCATCTTGATAAATTAGCGAACATGCCAAGCCATCCATTTTTATATCAGTAAAAAATTCATGTTTAACACCAGGTAATAAACCGTCCATACGCTTAACCCAAGCTTCAACCTCTGAGCGATCAAAAACATCATTCAAACTAATCATACGAGAAATATGTTTAACTTTTTTAAAGCCACCAACTAGTTCATTTCCGACCCTCTGCGTTGGGCTATCTGGTGTAATTATTTCTGGGTATTCAGCTTCAATTTTTTTTAGTTCACCAAACAAACTATCATAGATATCATCACTAACCGAAGGATTATCCAAAGCGTGATATTCATAGCTATATTTTGCCAGAAGTTTTTTTAGTTCTTCGGCCCTGTTTTTAAACTGATTTTGCATCATCAGCTACAACCTTTCGATATAACAAATATACATATGAAGAAATCCATACAACGCTAAAGGAACTTAGAATGAGCGTAAAAATCGGCACCGTTGGTAACCAATCAATCACATCCCACGTATTTTTTAGCCAGCCATCCAACAAAATTATTGGAATCAAAATTATAGCCCAAATTAGTACCAAGAATAATAACATCCAGATAAATCTAAGTAAAATTTTTAATCGCCTACCAACAACTAAATCGCCACCAATTTTGATAGCCTTAAACGGATACATACCAGGTAAGGTTACTACGACAAGCGATATAATAGTTCCAGTAATCCAATATATCGACATAATTGCTAGTAAACTAGCCGCAACCCAAAACATCATTGCCTCAACTCCGCCACTTAATAGTCCGGTTGCAACCGCCGCTCCATAACCCACAAAGGCCAGCCCGATCGGTATAAGCTGAACCAAAAACAAAAGTGACACTATTAATGTTGGCAAAATCGGCGCACCGGCACTATATAAAGCATCTCGAACTTTTATTTTATGTCCCGCGAGTATACTTCGAAGTAGCCATACATTAGTCAACCAAGCCATGATCAAAATAATGCCAGCGTAAATTTGTTGCGCATCGGTTAGCTCATTTGAAATACCACCCGTAAGGGCTGTTAAAAATAAAATTCCTGATTTTTCAATTTCACCAAATGTTCCTTCAAAAAATCCGCCGCTAGACGATTCAATTGCACTTCTTAGAGCACTAAAAGTTTCCTCGCTCGTAATTCCAACCATAACAATCATTAACAGCGAGTAGAGAAAAATAACAAGGATAAATTTTTTACGGTTTTGCCATAAAGTTTTTATTACAGATTTTGTAAATGCAATATATCCTGGGAGTTTAAAACTTTTTACATAATCACGACGCTTCGTAAAGCGAAAACTGCGATGCGGCCTTCTAGCTAAAAATGATTTTATTCTATCTATTATTTTATGGAGCAATTTGAATTTAAACTTGATTTTTAATTTCGAAAAAATATTTAACTTTAGTTTATTTTTAGTTTTTTTCATGATCAAAATTTATCCTTAATATTTTTTAGACGATTTATACGTTCGTGTAGTGGCGGATGTGTACTAAATAATTTTGAAAAGAAACCAGCCTTTAGTGGATTATTAAAGAAAATATGTGCCGACGCCGTATTTTGACGTTTCATAGGGCGTCCATTGGTGCGTAGTTTTTCAAGCGCTGACGCCAAGGAATCAGGATTTCTCGTTATCATTGCGCTACTTGCATCTGCCAAAAATTCACGCTGTCGGCTTACTGCCATCTGAACAATAACAGCCACAATTGGCGCTAAAATCATCATTACAATACCAATAATTATTAGTCCACTTGGCGCATCATCACTATCACCATCGCCATGTAACATAGTTCTTAAAAATATATCTGATAAAAAACCAATTGCACTAACAAGCCCAAAAGTTATCATACTAATTCGTATATCATAATTCTGGACGTGTCCCATCTCATGCGCCATAACAGCCTCAAGCTCATTATCGTCCATTAAATCAATTAGGCCAGTTGTTGCGGCCACAATAGCATGTTTTGGATCCCGCCCGGTTGCAAAAGCATTTGGCGCAATGTCGTCAATAATATATACTTTCGGCATAGGTAAACCAGTTGTAATAGTAAGGTTTTCAATAATACGGTAAAATCTTGGGTTGTCACGTTTTGAAATTTCTTTTGCGCCAGTCATCATTACTGTTAATTTATCGGCAATGAAATATTGAATTCCAGCATAAAGAAACGCAAAAATTATTACATAAATAGCAATTTGACAATCACCATATACATAACCAACAATCCAACCGATTGCACTAATAATGGCTATAAATAGCGCCATAATCAACACAGTATTTCTTTTGTTTTTGGAAATTGCCTGATACATTACTTTAATTATATAGCTTTTCGATAAAAACTACATCCGCATCTCTTTAAAAGCTTGCTGTAATATATATAACATTCGTTCATAATTTTGTTCTGACGGTACGGTTTTATTACTATAGAGATAAACTATATTATCAACCACTTCAATGTTTACCTCAAATGGCATTTCCTGAAGTTTAACCATAAAACCTGGATTTAACAATTCAAAACTGGTAACCCTCTCCATATCACTAGCATAGACTTCATATTTCTTATTAAACTCACCCCATTCCATCGTTACTTTTGTCAGATCTTTGATTCCAAAATTAATCAAAGATTTTTTACGAACAACGATATTGCCATACGTTTTTGGCAGTGCCACTTGTGCAATTATATAGTTTTTAGAGTTACCTTCATTTGCTGGACGCGGTACATAATTATAAAGCTGGATAAGAATATTATTATAAACACCAATAACATGGTTATTTATATCCGAAACGCCAAAACTTCCCTCTCCAAATAACTGTCCACGGCAAGGCAATAAAAGCCATCCCCAATCCAAACTAAAGAAACAATTATTTTTTTGAGCAAATAATTCCAGAACATTATTTTTTTGACCAATATCTTGAGTATCTTGAATGATACCATCCAAAAACCAATTATTATCTTTGCGAATAAACTTCCAATACTCAATAAACGATTTATTATCCTGAAATAATCTTGTATTTGTTGTTTTATCAATCAAGTCATCTTGTGCCCTTGCTTCGATTTTCATAATAAAACTATCTTTGTTATTATCTTCATTATCATTTATATCTATTAAATCAAGTGACAAAATTTGCACATTAGACATCAAATTTTGTCGATTTAATTGCTGCAAAGCCATAACCATAAACTGATTATGCTGCCAATATTTTGGTGTCAAATATAACTTCATTGATTCAAGGTTATAATCACCCCAATCTTTTTGATACTTAACAAAAATAGAACTTGTGATAGCTTTTAATGTATCAATATTCCACGAACCGTCCTTCTGAGCAGCCAGGGCTTGTTTATTCTTTGCAATTTTAGCCATTTTTCCAATCTTATCAAACCAACCATAAAGACCGGCACCCATGCCAAAAATAGCCGCACCACCAGCAAAGAAACCAAGAAATGACCTTAGTAATAAAATCAGGATTATTGCATATATAACCGCTATAATCCAGCCAATTATCGAGCTTATTGCAGTTGATAATTTCTTCTGAAGTCCGCGGCCTATAAAATGCATTGGAATATAG
This sequence comes from uncultured Saccharimonas sp. (SeqCode), assembly GCA_964613925.1. Taxonomy (GTDB): domain Bacteria; phylum Patescibacteriota; class Saccharimonadia; order Saccharimonadales; family Saccharimonadaceae; genus UBA1547. Next base: position 1,002 of record CAZTKH010000032.1, on the reverse strand, counting down.
CCTATGACAACTATTAAGCCCCCAGATCCTCCACTACTGCCTCCGGAACTGCTACCACCGCCGCCACCACCACCGGAACTACCGCCACCGCCTGCGCGACTAAAAATATCAAATGCCGACAATAGTGTTGAAATATACGAATAAAACATCTTTAATCCTAATTTATTTTAAATTAGCCTGCTGATATCAAAACCAACAGGCTAAATAATAGTTTATTTTTTAATTAAAACTTTACGTCTACTGGCTTTTCAGCAACTTTTTGCTCTTCAGCGCTTAATTCAAAGAAGTCACGAATTTTAAAACCAAACATACCAGCAACAATGTTGCTTGGGAACATGCTAATCTTGGTATTAAGATCACGTACACCACCATTGTAAAAACGGCGAGATGCTTGAATTTTGTCTTCTGTATCTACTAATTCATCTTGTAGTGAGATGAAGTTTTGATTAGCTTTTAGGTCTGGGTAAGCCTCAGCAACAGCAAAGACACTTTTTAATGCGCCTTCAAAAGTTGCATCAGCAGCGGCGGTTTCTTTTACGCCCTTGGCATTTAATGTTGCGGCACGCGCTGTAGTAACAGCTTCAAATACTCCAGATTCATGTTTTGCATAACCTTTTACTGTTTCAACTAAGTTTGGAATTAAGTCCAAACGTCGTTTTAATTGTACAGTAATATCGCTCCAAGCTTCGTCAACGCGAGTTCTTAAAGTAACTAGTGAGTTATAAGCGCCCCATACAAATAGGCCAAACACAACAACGATTGCCAAAATAATCCAAATAATTTCCATTGCTTCCCCCTTTAAGGTAATAAGTTATATATTCATTATACAACTTATTATTTTTTATTAAAATATTATTATCAGAATTTTAACACGTCAAAACCTTAATACTTAATAAACACTTGATTTAAATACAAAAGCTAGTCTTTAAGCCCGCGACTGCTTACTAATTAAAAATAGCCCCCGAGGAGGCTGTTTTTAATTGGTGCGCGGAGCGGGACTTG
>CAZTKH010000031.1:2158-6941 GCA_964613925.1 uncultured Saccharimonas sp. (SeqCode) | reverse complement strand
GATTCACCCTCAACGCTGGCATTTGTGGCGACAATAATCTCTTGAACATTATCTTTTTTGATGCGATCAATTAATTCCGGAATATGTAGTTGTTCTGGGCCAATGCCGTCAATGGGACTAATCGCCCCACCAAGTACATGATAAGTTCCGCGATATTGTCCAGTTCTTTCGATAGAAATTATATCAAGAGGCTCTTCGACTACGGCAATAGTCGTTTTGTCGCGCGAAGGATTACTGTAAAGTTCTGAAACATCTTCGCTAGAGTCAATTAGCGCAAAAGTAATTGGACAATTCTTTACTCCTTTGTGAAGATTGGCGATTGAATCGGATAGTTTTTGGCTAATATGAGAATCAGCGCGCAACAAATAATACGCATATCGTTCTGCGGTTCTTGAACCGACACCCGGTAATCTACCAAGTTCTTCGATTGCATTTATTAGGGCTGATGGCAATAATTGAGCCAAAATAACTCCTAGAGGCCAAGGCTTCCAAGGCCACCCATTAATGGCTTCATCTTTGCAGCAGCAATTTCTTGAGCTTTTGCTAGACCGTCGCGCATAGCAATTTCAATCCAATGTTCAAGTTCGGCAATATCTTCAAGATCAACCTGTTCTGGATTTATGGATACTTTTTTAACCTTTAGTTCACCAGAGATTTGAATAACAACTGCTCCGTCGCCAGCTTCGACTTCAACAATCTCTTTTTTTAGTTCATTTTGAGCTTTTCGTAGCTCGTTCATCATCTTTATTTGGTCAAATGCCATTTATATGCTCCTCAATCAAAAATATTATATTAAACAGTATACGTTAATTTGTTATCTTTGTGTATAAGTAAAACCGATTACTATCATCCTTTGAAGATGATGTAATTATTTTTTTAATTGTATAACCTTTGAAATTTTCATGTGATTTATAGGTTGCTAAAAATTCATCACCAATTGGCTTCTCGACTACGGTTAGCGTTGTGCGGTATTTTGCAATTACGTCATAAAAATTCTTTTCCGAATTAGCGACAAGGATATTTTTGGTTTCTTTTGGAATCAGCTCAAGATCGTTTGAAAAATTAGAAACAATATTTGGATCATATTCATATCCATAAACAAATCGACTTGCGCCAGATATAACAAGCGCCAAAGTTAAAACTACTACTGGAATCAAACCGCCAATTCTAGCATATGGATTATTTGGGAATAACTTATACCAGTAAGCTAGTGTCGTATTGAGACCAGTTGCAAGCAGTAACACTAGTGGCAAGTAAGTAATGCTGGTTAAAACGGGATTTAAAATCATTAAAGGAATTAAGCATAAAATCCAAGAAATAATCACGTAGTTTTTAGCAGTGATGCGAGTAATAACGACAGTTAGTAAACCTATGAGTATTAATAGCATTGAGCCAAGCTCAAAAAACGGAGTCATAACAGTTAGTCCGCCCGGTCTATCAAAGCCAAAATATTCGGCGCCAAGAGAAGCAAGATTTGATCCAAAATCAGGCCAAGCACTAGGAATACCGGCTAATGTTAAGCCAATTTTTGGGTTGCCCAGTAATGCATTGGCAAGTGGCGTTACGATAATTGCAAAAATTATCATACCGATAACTAATGGAATTTGGGGAATTTGTTTTATCAAATATCTTAAGTGTGGATGTATAAGTGCGATAATAACTAGTGCCAAAATTAGGTATATTCCCAAGGGTGTATATAGACTTAAGCCGGCGGTAACGAAAAAACTTAAAACATAGAACCAGGTAAACTTTTTTTGGTAAGCAATCATCGTTGCTAACAACAGTAAGCATAAGGGTAAAAATAAGTACATGATTGTTGGTGTGCCGTCCTGAGCAATAAACAAAAATTGGCCGGTTGTAATGGCAATTAATGATGCTAAAACTCCAACGCTTGGTTTAAACCATTTTCGTAAAATTAGGACAATTCCACCCAAAGACAAAAACGCCAAAATTAATGACGGTAATTTTATGGTAAAGATTGAAACTCCAAAAAAGTGTAATGAAACATGCTGCAAAAAATAGTATGGCAAGTTGATGATGTTTGGAGTTGTCATTAGGGAATTAAAATTTACTGAATTGCTATCAACTACAGATTGCATTTCTTGGGCCGACAATCCACCCGGCAGATAAATGCCAACAAGTATCAAGGCTGTAATTAAAATTATGCCAATAAGCCCATAGCCAATAATGAAACGCCATTTATATAAAAATGATTCGGATATAATAAATTTACCCATGTTTGAAATAATTATAGCATGCAAGATAGCTATGTTCTAGGCTAATATTGCAAAATAATAAGAAAAGTGATATAATATGAGTAAGTACCTATACCTTAACAAAAAATTTGGAAGGATGTGATTTTTTGTCTATTTTCTATAGTAGAATTGAGAAAAAATTTTTGGGCACATTGATGGCTAGCGGTTTTGGAGAAGCTCAAATGCGCCAAATTATCGAAAACAAGAGCCTGGTTGATCCCATTAAAAATTATTTGGTTAGAATAGAGCTTGGGCAGCGACCAGCTTTTTGTAATGGTTTATGCTCGAAGAAAACATCCGTTTCCCCTGAAGATAGGTCAATTAACTATGCTCTAACTAAACTATGTGAGGATCTTGGCTGTGAGGACCAAGATTATATAGGTAAAGAGGGTGAAGAATATTACGGCGTATCATAATTCGAATAGCGCTATAGCGCTTTAGTAGGTACTTTTAACCCCCGGAACATTTGTCCGGGGGTTATTTAATGCAAAAAATTAAGCGTCGTGTCTATGATCAAGCGACATAAAGCGTAGTCGCTCTGGGTGGAAGTATAATTCTACTTTACCGGTTGGACCGTTACGGTGTTTAGCGATAATAAGGTCTGTAATATTTTCACGCTCAGTTTCCGGATTATAGTAAGCTTCGCGATAAATGAACATAACGATATCGGCATCTTGCTCAATAGAGCCAGACTCACGCAAATCGGCTAGCTGTGGAATTTGTGGACTGCGAGATTCGACCGAACGCGATAACTGACTCAAAGCAATGACTGGCACGTTTAATTCACGTGCAATCAACTTAAGACCACGCGAAATTTCGCTCACTTCTTGAACACGATTACCACCATCGCGGCCACTGCCTTGCATCAACTGCAAGTAGTCGATAATAATTAGCCCGAGCGGATGGTCATGAGCGGCGCGCCTGGCTTTGGTACGCATTTCGAGGACGGTCATTCCAGGAGTGTCATCGATAAAGATTGGCGCTTCGGCTAACTCACCCATTGCTTCAGAAATCTTGCTAAAATCTTCGTCCGATAAATTACCGGTGCGAATATTCCAAGCATCAACACCAGAGGCGTCGGCTAGCATACGGTCCACTAATTGCTCTTTGCTCATCTCGAGGCTAAAAAACAGAACAGATTGTTTGGCGATTGTTGCCACGTTGTAGGCCAAGTTAGTAACAAGTGTTGTTTTACCCATAGCTGGGCGTGCTGCCAAGATAATAAGATCGCTTTTCTGAAAACCTGCCGTCATATTATCCAAATCTCGATAACCAGTCTGTACACCGCGTAAAGTGCCTTTGTTGCGATGAAGCTCTTCCATACGGTCAAAGCTTTCAGTTAAAATGCTTTCGATACTAATTAAATCTTGTTTTAACGACTGATCGCTAACTGAAAACAATTCCGCCTCGGCTTGTTGTAAGAGTTCTTGTGTAGTGCTTTCTTCGTTATAGCCTAGTTCAGAGATATCGCCGCTTGCTTTGATTAGGCGCCTTCGTACGGCTTTTTGTGATACTAATTCGGCGTAGGCTTCGGCGTGTGCGGCAGTTGGCACATAGTTGGTTAGTTCGGTTAGATAGGCTGAACCTCCAATCGTATCGAGTTCTTTTTTAGCCTTTAATTCTTCGGTCAAAGTTAATAAGTCGACTGGCTTATGTTTTTCAAACAAGCGCATCATGGCATCATAGATAATTGAATGACGTCGGTCGTAAAAATCTCGCGCCGTAACGTGTTCTGAGATATCAGCAAGGGTTTCTTCGTCAATTAAAACAGCACCAAGTAAACTTTTCTCGGCATCAATATTTTGGGGTGGAATTTTTCCGACTGGAACTTCTTTGGTGGCCATAACAAATTTTTAGGCGGTTTCTAACGCAACCTCTACTCCTCCGCCCATAATATCAGCAATCTCGGCAATTTGGCTATCCCTAGGTGGAAGAGGTGTGGGTATCGTGTGGATATTTATTCCAAAATAGCCCAATTCTTCAAGACTTTGCGATAGACCGGGTCGGTATTTTGGATCATCAAGTTTCTTTTTGTAGAACTTATTTACTGTATAAAGCGTTAAATCATTCATTTCTAGTTCATATGAACATTTTGATAAAACACTATAAAGTGCAATGAAATTCTGTTTGGTATATTCGACTAATTTAGTGAAATCAAAATCTTTTATATCGGCAACTTTTTGATTTTTTTTAGGTTTCTTGGTTTCTTTTTCTTTAGTTAATTCTACAGGTTTTTCTTCTTCGGCTAGTTTTGGGGCTGTTTTACGAGAAATCTTTTTTTCAAGCTCGGCAATTGAAGCGGATATTTCATGTACTGGAACATTTAATGCTGCTGATTTAACGGATTGTTTTGGCGCTGCCGATAGACCAAGAACGCTTAATAATTTATATTGTGGTTGTGAGCTTTTTTCGATGTCAATTAATGCACCAAGTAGTGATAATAATTGAGGTTTTTCGGCAACTTGTTGGCTGATTTTTTGTATAAGTTGGTTAACTAAAATTTCATAGGACGCGCCATTATCAAAAGC
>CAZTKH010000031.1:0-2058 GCA_964613925.1 uncultured Saccharimonas sp. (SeqCode) | reverse complement strand
GAAATATATTTTAAATGTTTAACGGCGTCATCGATTTTTATCGGCCTAAAACTAAATTGCTGAGTTCGACTAATAATTGTTGCTGGTAATTTCTCGGCGTTGGTCGTAGCGAGAATAAAAACAATATGTTCTGGTGGTTCCTCGAGGGTTTTTAGAAGTGCATTAAAGGCCGCCTTGGATAGCATGTGAACTTCATCGATAATATAGATTTTTTTCTTGGCAGAAACTGGTGCAATTTGAACTTTCTCACGTAAATCTCGCACATCCTCAACGCCGTTATTGCTTGCCGCATCGATTTCGATGATATCAAGATGAGTAAGCTTCTCGTTATATTCTAGGCCATTAATTTCATGAGCAAGAATTCGTGCAACCGAAGTTTTGCCAACGCCACGTGGGCCGGTGAATAAATAAGCATGGGAAATTCGGCCACTATTAATAGCTCTCGAAAGAATGTCGGTAATATGTTTTTGCCCAATAACTTCATCGAGCTTTTTACTTCGATACTTTCTATACAATGCTTGTGACATTGTGAAATTTCCCCCTCAATGATATTTATTATAACGCTTTTTGTTTAATTGATTGTTGTAGTTTTTGGCTTGCTTGCTAGTTTTTCTTTTTTATAGCATCTACCACAAAGTGAATTATAGGAGACTTTTTGGCAACCATCGATTGCTATTTGGTCGCCTTCAAAAACATATTTACCATTAACCATTCGACAATTAAATTCGGCCTGCGATCCACAACGACACATTGTTGGTAATTTTTCGATATTGTCAACAATTTCAAACAGTCTTTTGCTACCAGGAAATAATTCTTTTCGAAAATCAGCCCTTAGCCCATATGCAATAACCGATATATTATCAATTTTTGCCACATCAAATAGCTGATCAACTTGGTTTGATGTTAAAAATTGTGCTTCATCAATTAAAATACAAGATAATTTTTTTAGGCTATTCTCTTTAATGTAATCCTTAATAGCTTGACGAACGTCGGTATCTGGGGCTGCACTAATATCAATAGCGCGTTTCGTTCCACACCTTGCTAGGATAGTTTTATCACCTTTTGTATCAACGGATGGCTTGATAACAATAACATCTAGCCCGCTCTCGCAATAATTATATGCAGTTTTTATAAGCGTATCGCTTTTGCCGCTATTCATTGCCCCATATTTAAAATGGATTTTTGCCATATTCTCCCCTATTTTTTTAACTTTTTGTTTTCACCTCTGTACTAATTTAAGTATAGTGCTTTTGTTTATAAATGTAAATAAAAATACCACCATATGTAGTGGTATTTTTAAAAGTTATGTACTATTTTTATTTAAAGCACAGCTTCAACCTATTTGGCTGGGCTAAGGGTCTTGGCATTGCTAAAGTGCTGCTTCGACAGCGGCCCAGACAGCATCTGGCTTGTCAGCTGGTATGATAATAGTTACTTGATCGCCAATGTTAATTCTAAAATAAGTTACGCTAGCTAGTAAGATTCGATATTCACGACCGTTTGCTTCAACGTAGTATGCTCCATCGTGTTGAACTAGCGTACCGATAATTTGTCGACGCTCGATTGGTCCAATTTGCTTATAAACAAATCCGCCATCATCGGTAATGGTAAGTTTCAAAATGTCGCCTTCAACTAGTTTTGATTTACTAGCGTAGTTAGCTGGTACTGGATACTCTTTACCATCTGGACCGGCCATTTTTTGGCCATCGAATACGCCTTCGATTACTTTACCTTTGGCGTCTTCATTAGTGCCAACGTGTGGTGTGATAACACTACCGTCTTCGCCAAGAATGCTTAATAGCAATTCCTTAGCTGCGGCAAGGTTAGTTTCTGCCTCTTGGATTAGACTGTATAGTCTTTTGACTTGTTTTTCTGGTAATTCAGACATTGTAACTCGCAATTCCTTTGTCTATTTTTGTAGTTATATTAACTTTATATATACCAGTATCATCAAATCTTGTCAATAGTTTGCTATTTTTGCGCTAAAATTACGCTTAATTTAATTTTTATTAATATATAATTTATTATTTTCTTTCTTTTTATAAAAGAAACAAATTA
>CAZTKH010000030.1:0-7049 GCA_964613925.1 uncultured Saccharimonas sp. (SeqCode) | reverse complement strand
CCATTCATACTTGCCGCCATTTGACCAATAGCAAGTTGAATTCGATAAACTAATAAATCGAGAGCAAATTTTGATTTTTCATCACCAGCTTCTTCAGCAGAAACTAATTGACGAATATCATTTGACGAGCCGCTAACACCAATAAGACCACTTTTTTTGTTTAAATAACTTTCCAAAGCTTCATCATCAAATCCAAGCTCATGCTTAATAGCCAGTGCCGCTGAAACATCAATATTTCCCGAACGAGTTGCCATCATTAAACCTTCCAAAGGAGAATACCCCATAGTGGTTTCGTTACTTTTGCCATTTAAAACAGCCGTTAAACTACTGCCACTGCCAAGATGACAAATTATCGTCTTGTCTGCTAGTTCGTTGCGTTTCTTTAGATAATGAACGACAGAGCCAACCGATATGCCATGATAACCATAGCGCTTGACGCCCAAACGATCAGCTAATTCAGTATCAAAACCATAATACCAGGCCACTTTTGGCTTATTTGCATGAAAAGCCGTATCAGATATTGCAACCATGGGTGTTCCTACAAAATATTCTTTGATTTGCTTAATCTCGGCAAGCGCCGTTGTGATATGTAAAGGCGCTTTCTTTTGCAAAGATTCCAAAGCAGAGATTGTATCGTCAGTAATTATTTCATCTTTTGTGAATCGCATCGCCGGTGCGACAACTCTGACGCCGATGGCGGTCAAGGACGTTTCTGGTGTTATAACGTTATATTGATGCAACAATGGCAAAACATATCGACATACCGAACTTAAATCCGCATCATCATAATTACATGGATATTTATTGCCATTATATTCAACTTTGCCAGTAACCTTTCCGTCTTCAAATTCAAAATTACACACTGCACTTAGTTGACAATCCTTATATAAAGCATATTTTCGACTTGAACTGCCTGGGTTAACTACTAACGTTAAAAATTCTGATGACATTTTTCTCTCCACATTATTTACAAATTATTTCACTTATCTGCCATTAATAATAACACTAAAAAAGAATAACTGGCCATGCCAGTTATTGCTAGTTAATAAGTTTTAAGTCTATTTTTTAGTAACTTTTACCATCGAATGACGAATTGGATAATTATTTAGTAAATATCCAGACAAAAGCTCTTCTTCGATAACCTCATGGTCACCCTGCGCGTCTTCATTAAATTGAATGGCATTGTGCAAATCTGGGTTAAAAGCCGTACCCGGTTTTGCATCAATTCGCTGTAAATTTAATTCGTTTAATGACTTTTCAAGGCCTTTCATTAAGTTATTTACGCCTTGCGCCCAGGCATTATCCTTTAAATCTTCGGGCATGCAATTAATTGCTCTTTCAATATTATCAACAATTGGAAGTAGCTTCAAAATCGCGCTCGTTTGGCCAGCCTCTTTTGCCTGATTTTTATCAATTTCGATATGTTTTCGATAGTTTTCAAAATCAGCCCTTGTTCGCTGCAGATCGTTCGTTAATTCCTCAATTTTTTTATTTAATACATTTTCTTTCTTATTTTTTTGAACTTTTTCCGACATATTATCCCCCATAATTTTCTTTTACAAAATATCTTCTAGCATCGCACCAGCATTACGAACTAGTCGCATTACCTTAGCATAACTTTGGCGAGTTGAGCCTAACACCCCAATATAGCTTCTATCACTATACGGCGACCTAAAACGGCTAATAATTAAACTTACGCCACTGTTTTTTCCGATAGGATTTTCAGATCCAATATAAACGTTTAATGGCTCGTTTGGTGCAGCTTCGCGCAACCATGGTTCTAAATTGTCAATTAACCTTGCTACCGCCTGAACGTGTTGCGATTGGGCAAATTCTGGTTGAGAAAACAGATTTCCAATACCACTTAAATATAACTCATCGCCAATTGTCGCAAGACCCAAATTATGCGTCAATTCAACCAAACTATCAACCGCACCACGAATAGCTCTGTCTGCGTGGGTTTTTTGCGTATTTACCCTTGCTTCAATCGCCCTCGTACCACGATCAAGCATTGGGATTTCATTCTCATCAAATGAATCATTAATCATATTTACATAAAAACGGTAGCCAGCATCCGTCGGGATACGACCCGCGCTAGTATGCGGCTGAGCTATATAGCCCATCTCTTCTAATTTTGCCATTTCGCTTCGAATAGTGGCGCTTGATACATTAAATAGTTTTGCCAACATAACGCTACCAACAGGAGCGGCTATTTCTGCATATTGTTCAATTATTGACGCTAATATTTGAATTTGGCGTTCAGTCATAAAGATACTATAACCTATTTTGGCACTCTATGTCAATGAGTGCCAAACAAAGCTTGTCGATGTTATGCAAAAACCTTATACTTAAATTATAGATGAACGAATCAAAAAAAATTGAAGCAATCAAACAATGGCTCGATAGCGGTTCGATTAATATTTTTGGACGCCCTTTTGCCGGTAAAGATAGTCAATGCTATAAAATTGCCGAAATATTAGGTGGAAAAGTTATATCTGGCGGAGAAATTCTAAGATCTAGTGGTAAAGTTTCTTCTTTATTAATAAAAGATATAGATAGCGGCAAAATGGCTCCGTCACAAGAGTATCTAAATATTATCGGCAACTATCTTGGCAAAAAAGAACTATTTGGACATCCATTAATTTTGAGCTCGGTTGGCAGATTGCACGGTGAAGAATATAGCGTTATGCAAGCACTTACAAAATCATCTCATCCACTAAAAATCGCCATCTATCTTAATATATCTGAAGAGGAATCCTTCAGGCGTTGGCAAATGTTACGGGAAAATAACGACCGCCAAAATCGTGCCGATGATTGTGAAGAAATTCTCAAAATTCGAAATCAAGAATTTATAAAAAACACCATACCAGTGCTTCAATACTACCGCCAACTCAATTTACTAATAGAAATTGACGGGAAACAATCAAGAAAAGACGTAACGCAGGACATAATTGATCATATTTACCAAAAAATTATTTAGCAAACCGTCGATTTTTAGTGCTAAAACCATTTGTTTTTTTATCAAAAATATCACCAAGCCAAAAGCCAAGAGTCAAAGCAAGAGCCAATAAATAAAATGGGACTGGTGTTTCAAGCCAACCAGAGTTAAGAACTTCGGCAACAATATTTGCAGAACTTGTAATAGAGATATTTTTATCAACACCCTGATCAACAATCTGAATAGCAGTTTCTACAACAGCTTCATTTTCTAAATAATCTTTAAGGTTTAAACTAATTTTGTATGTTTTTGGAACAGCATAATTAAAAGTTACTTTTTTATAACCAGGCGCAGATACGCTTAAAATTGTAGGCAATGATCCATTATTCCAATCAACCATTAAAGCATACGGTGGAGATCCTCCCCACACCAAAACCCCCATAACTTGATCAATTTTTAGTAATGAATTTCTTGGAATACAGACAACCGCCACATTTGGAGTGCCTCCAACTGGCAATTTCCCAGCATCATATTGGCTACAATCAACCGCCGAAAGTGAAGGAATAATAGATGGGTTTAGGAAAAATTGACATTATTTTGATAGTTGTCTTGGTTATTATCCTATTATTAGTTGGCGGTAAAAAGTTACCAGAACTCGCAAGAGGCGCTGGTGAAGCCGCAAAAGAACTAAAAAAAGGTTTTAATGGCGATAACAGCAAAAAAGACAGCAAAAAAGAATCTAAAAAATAAGGGATAAAAAATAATAGATAGCTTTATGGTTCAATCTATTAACAATGTAACTATCCGCGACCATCTTCGCGAACTAAGGTCAAGAATTTTGATCTGTGTTTTGGTATATGCCGCAATCGCTACAATCCTATTTTTTGTTTACGAACCAATTTTAAGAGTCCTAAGCTCAACCCTTGGATCAGAACTCTATTATAGCGACCCTGCTGGTGGTTTTTCGTTTGTATTAAAAATATGCACAACGGGAGCGCTAGTTTTTACAATTCCAATAATTCTCTTTAACGTTATAAATTTTATTAAGCCAGCTTTCGAAAAAATTTTAACGAATAAACGTGTTCTACAAATTAGTATTCTTTCAACCTTCTTGGCACTACTTGGAACATCATTCGCCTTTTACATAATATTGCCAGAAACTATTAAATTTTTCTCCGACTTTCAAGTCGGCGGACTCAGTGCTTTAATTAATGCCGATCAATATCTAAGCTTTGTTACCAGCATGATTGCAGTTTTTGCCATAATATTTCAAGTACCACTCCTAATGCTTTTAATTGATAGTATTAAAAACATTACTCCAAAAAATATGCTAAAAATGGAAAAATGGGTTGTTGTCGTAAGTGTTATCGTAGCAATCATTACGCCTTTTAATTACGATGTTCTTTCTAGCCTAGTTGTAGCAATACCAATTATCGGTTTGTATAATTTATCAATCATAATGGTTGTCATAAAACACAAAATAAATGCCGTAAAATTAAGCAAAATTAAAAAAGCCATAGTTGTTAGGCCAAGCATTCAATCCGATTTTTCAATTGAAACAACCGATTTAAATGAGTTTAGCGAAGAATTAGCTGTTTTTGATAGATATCATGCAAATTATAAAAAATCGCTCGCGCAGCCAACACCGCAATCAGGTGTGATTGATTTTTCAAAACAATGTATCAGCAAAGAAGATGTCAGACCGGCTGCTTGGGTTGAAGAACGCAAACAAAGAATCCTTAATTTAAATAATAATGTCAAAGTTTTTTCAGATATTATGCCAAAAAGATCAGGCCGAATCACTATATCTTAAAATAATATTTTTACGCCAAAAACAAGCCAGCTTCTCATTATGTAATGCAAATCCGTCATAAATGACTACTCTTCTCAAAAAACGCCCAAAACTAATCTCTTTTGAGCATAACAGTAAAAGCTTCTGAAGGAATGTCAACCTTGCCAAAACGTTTCATACGTTTTTTTCCTTTGGCTTGTTTAGCTAACAATTTCTTTTTGCGACTAACATCACCGCCATACAAATAACCAGTAACATCTTTTCGATAAGCCGATAAATCAGCTCTGGCAATAAATTTGCCACCAATTGCCGCCTGCAAGGCAACTTGGAAATTCTGACGCGGAATAACTTCTTTTAATTTATCGACAACTGTTCTACCCAGACCAGGTGCTTCGCTTCGATGAGCCATCACGCTCAAAGCATCAACTATATTGCCAGAAACATAAAAATCAACTTTAACTAAATCCTCAACACAATAATCATTAATTTCATAATTAAAGCTACCATAGCCACTTGTCACCGATTTGAGTTGATCATAAAAATCAGTTAAAAGATTAGCCAAAGGTGCTTCAAAACTAATCAAAGCCTGCTTATCGATATAACTAAGATTATTCTGCCTACCTCTCTTACTGACAATTAGCTGCAACACAGCACCAATATAATTCTGTGGCACAACTATCTCGCCTTTTATCCACGGCTCGCGGATTGATTTAATACGGCTAGGGTCTGGCAAGTCGCTCGCACTTTTGATATCAATTATATCGCCATTTGACATCTCTATCTGATAATCAGTCGAGGGATTAGTTACAATCAAATCTAAATCATACTCACGCTCAAGTCTCTCACGAATAATGTCCATATGCAGTAAGCCTAAAAAGCCAATTCGAACACCAAAACCAAGTACTGGTGAATTTTCTGGCTCAAATTGCAAAGCTGAATCACTAAGGCTAAGCTTTTCAATTGCGTCTTTTAAATTCTGATAATCATCATTGCTAACAGGAAAAAATCCCGCATATACAAAAGGTTTTACTTCTTTATAGCCAGGTAACGGAAATGTTGTTTTATTATTTTTTATCGTTACAGTATCGCCAACCCTAGCGTCTCGAGTGGTGCGTAGGTTTGTCACAATATAACCAATTTCTCCGGTACTTAAATCGCCGCAAGGTTGCATTGTTGGATGTAATATACCGACTTCCAAAGCAATTCCTTCTGCGCCAGTTGCAACCATTTCAATAACATCACCTTTTTGAATTTGACCATCAACTACTCTCGTATATAAAACAACACCCCTATAATCATCATAATAACTATCAAAAATTAAAGCTCGAGTAGCGGATTGACTATTACCACTAGGTGATTTAATTCGCTGGATAATTGAATCTAAAACTTCTGTCACGCCTTCACCAGTTTTTGCACTAATTTTTAATATGTCAGTTTCTTTACAACCAAGTAAATTAATGATTTCAGCGCTAACTTTTGGAACATCAGCAGCAGGTAAGTCGATTTTATTTAAAACAGGTATAATCTCAAGATCTTGAGCCATAGCCAAATAAACATTTGCCAGTGTCTGAGCCTGAATACCTTGACTAGCATCAACTACTAAAACCGCTCCTTCGCAGGCCTGAAGTGAACGACTAACTTCATAACTAAAATCAACATGCCCAGGGGTATCAATAAGGTTAAAATCATATCCCTTATATTTCATCCTGACTGGCGCTAATTTAATAGTAATTCCCTTTTCGCGCTCCAGATCCATACTGTCCAAAATCTGTGACTTCATCTCACGTTTTTCAACCGCACCAGTTAATTCCAGCATTCGATCGGCCAGTGTTGATTTACCATGGTCAATATGAGCAATGATACAAAAATTTCTAATATGATCTTGCATCATACTTTTCTAAATTTTCCAAACAAAAATGTTTTAACTTTATCAATAATTGGCTCAACTTCGGATAATTTAAATAATTTACTAACAATTACATAAAATATCAAACTAATAGCGGTGATCGTTGCAAATTTTGGAAATACAGCAAAGAAGCTATGATCATTTGACCTAAATGGGAAAAATTGAATACAAATATATGTCACTATCGACATTATTGCCGTCGATACAATCATTCGTGAGATTGCTGCAACAAAAGCAACATCAAACATGCCTTTAATATGACGCGACATCATTACAAACAAAATGCTAACCTCAACAAATGCAACGATCGCCGATGCCCAAGCTAGGCCATAAGCACCCATATCAAGAATTAATGTGAAAATCATTGCCAAAACTATGTTTAAGCCGATTGCAAAAAACGAAATATATAGTGG
>CAZTKH010000029.1:0-7145 GCA_964613925.1 uncultured Saccharimonas sp. (SeqCode) | reverse complement strand
AACAATTGAAGCAAACCCAAAAATTGTTCAGACAAACTTTGAAAGAAGCATAAGCCTCGACTTTTATCTGACAGAAGAAATGTATGGAAGGTTGTATCCATAACAAAAGCCCCCAAGATTAATATCAAGGGGGCTTATTTAATTATTAATCTTATTCTTCAGCTTCGGCTGCGTCAGCTTCTGCTTTGGTAACATGGACCGTTCCATGAGGATGCTGAACAGGAGCATAAATTGAATAAACCTTCAAAGCCTCTGTTCCAACACTTTCAAGATTATGCCAAGACCCAGCTGGCACATAAACCGCAAAGCCATCGCTAGCTTCCCATACATTCAATTCTTCTTTGCTCGGACCCATTGAAACTTTTGCTACACCCTGTTCAATTCGCAAAAACTGATCATGCGTATCGTGCATCTCCAGGCCAATGTCATGACCGACTTCAATAGACATTAATGTCGTCTGCAAATTTTGGCCTGTCCAAAGCGTTGTACGATAATTTGTATTTTGAAGAGTAGCCTCTTCGATATTTGTTACAAATGGATTTGGACCGTTATCAATAATTTCTGTCATAGTTTACCCTCCTTATTTCTATATCTATTGTATCAATAAACTAAAACAAAAGACATTATATATTTCATGCCTTAATCTGTTATAATATTTTTAGACAATAATATTGACATATGCCCCGGTAGCTCAGTGCTCAGCGAAGCGGAGATAGATAATTAGAAAGCTCTATTCACTGAGATATTTATTATCGGAGATAGTACATACAAAATTCAGATAAGATACTCCCCCGGTAGCTCAGTGCCCAGCGAAGCGATAGACAATCAGCAGACTGCTCTATCCACTGATAATTTACTACCGAAGAAATATCTTACACAATTCGAATAAGGTACGCCCCGGTAGCTCAGTGCCCAGCGAAGCGATAGACAATCAGCAGACTGCTCTATCCACTGATAATTTACTACCGAAGAAATATCTTACACAATTCGAATAAGGTACGCCCCGGTAGCTCAGTGGATAGAGCAGAGGACTTCTAAGCCTAAGGTCGTTGGTCCAATTCCAACCCGGGGTACCAAAATAAATATACCAGCCTAAGAGCTGGTATATTTATTTTGTTCCTCGGATGAATTGAACCAAAGACTTTTTATGCAGTAAAAACAATCCTGCTTTGATAAATAATCTTAATATGAAATAATAATACCAATATGCCAATGCCAAATTTACTAGTTTTCGTTCGACACGGTCATTCCGAAGGTAATTTTGTTAACGAAAGTTCAAGGCTGGGTGATAACACATTTTATACACCAGAGTTTCGAGAACGACCCGGTCATCAATGGCGGCTTACAAAACAAGGGCGCGAACAAGCAAAAACTGCAGGAAACTGGATCAAAAATGAAATCGGAGATAAATTCGATAAATACTATGTCTCTCCTTATGTTAGAACAAAAGAAACAGCCGCTCTTCTTGGTATGCCAGATGCCAAGTGGCGAATATCCCAAAGATTACGCGAAAGAGATTGGGGAGATATTGGCTCAATGCCAAAGAGTGAATTTATCGATGGTTTTCCTAGAAACGCATTAATGAAAAGGATTGATGGTATCTATTGGCGACCACCAGGAGGAGAATCAATCGCCGATGTCAGATGTCGTTTTAGAGATTTTCTCGACACATTACATCGTGAAGCTGAAGGACAGCGAGTCTTAGTGGTAACTCATGGTGAATTTATGTGGGCCGCTCGTGCCGAGCTTGAATATATGACCGACGAAGAATGGATTAAAGCAGATAGCGACCCGTCTCAAAAAATCCATAATACACAAATCATCCAGTATAGTCGCATAGACCCAAAAACTAATAATCAGAGCGATTATTCAAATTGGACTAGCAGTGTTAATCCAGCCAAAGTAACAAAAAATACGGATTGGAATCTAATAAAAAGAGCTCAATTTAGTAACAATGATTTACTTTCTCAAGTAGAATCAGTTAAGCCAGTCGTTAATAGCTAATAATATGCTTTGCTAATAAGCGTAAGCTTTGCTAAAATATATAAGCTATATGCCAAAAAAACAGACAAAAAAGAAAAATAAATTCTTTGTTGATAAGATTATTTTAGCTGTCGCAATAATTGAGCCGCTCTGTACGATACCGCAAATCTATGAAATTGCATCAAGCCGCAACGCGTCCAGTATTTCGATTACGACTTGGCTTGGTTTTAATGTTTTGACGTTAATTTGGGTGTGGTATGCGGTAAAGCATAAAGAAAAAATGATATTTATTTATCAGTCATTATTTTTTATTTTAAATACAATTCTAATTATTCTGGCTATCATATACGGCGGGACTTGGCTCTAATTTTTATTTAAGTCAAACATTTGTTGAACTGCAGATTTTTCATCAACGACTTGCTTAACTTGCTCAAGCGAAACTTCTACTTCTCCACCAGACATTACCTCACCAGATAAAACTTTTTTTGCTACCATGTTTTCAATCGTTTTTTGAACAATACGTCGCATCGGCCTTGCGCCCAACCTCGGATCATAACCAGCTTCAACTAGATATAGTTTTGCCTCATCACTAACAATAACGCTAATTTTTTGCTGAGAAAGGGTTTTGTTAACATCTGCTATCATCAAATCAACTACTTGCAATAACTCGGCTTTATTAAGTGGTCTAAAAATAACAATTTCATCAAATCTGTTCAAAAATTCAGGCCTAAATTGACCGCCACTTATTAAACCATCGATAATTTGTTTTTCAAATTTCTCAATATCATAACCTCTATCAATACATTCTCTAATAGTTTCAGCCCCTGCATTACTCGTGGCAATAATGATTGCATCCCGAAAACTAACTTCACGATTTTTTTCATCGCGCAGAACCCCTTCATCCAACATCTGCAGTAGCGTTAGCAAAACATTTGGATGGGCTTTTTCAATTTCATCAAGTAGAATAACACTAAAAGGCTGTTTCATTACTCTTGCCGTTAAGCTATTAATGTTTTTTGCGCCATCCTCAATTAAACGCGATACGTCATCGCTACTGACATATTCATTCATATCCAAGCGAATCATATTTTCTTCTTTTTCAAAATAAACCGCCGCCAAGGCTTTGGCTAATTCTGTTTTTCCCACGCCAGTTGGCCCCAAGAATAAGAATGCTCCAATTGAACGCTTCTGATTACGCACACCAGCCCTAGCCCTTCTTAAAGCATCGCTAACAGCACTAACGGCATTTTTTTGATTAATCATACGCTTATGAATTAACTCCTCTAAATTGAGCAGTTTTTTGCGTTCATCTTCTGAACTTGCGATGCCAATTTTAACTCCAATAGTTTTTTCGATCGCTTGTTGCACCGATCTAACAGTAACTAGCCCATCTTCACTATAATTTGCAGCTGATTCAAAAAGTTTAAGGGCTCTTCCTGGCATAGCTAAATCATGCACATAGCGTTCACTTAATTTATATGCCTCCTCAAGGGCTTGATACATATAAGTTACGTGATGTTGAAATTCTAAAACAATTGCACTTTCTTGCATAATGGCGATTGTTTGATCCATAGATGCCGGCAATACAGAAATTCTATTCATTGAATTAATAATTTGTGGCATACGATTACTTATTTTAAGATATTCTTGTTCATCCATAGCAAGAATCATTCTTAAATTTCCTGCCTCTAATATTGGTATTAGTACATTCGAAATATCAATCGATCCAATGCCATCCTGAAAAAATAACTGCGCATTATCAAGACAAATTATTATATTCTTTGCATTATAGGCCTCTATTAGAATCTGCGGAACCAATTTCTCGAGATCACCACGTCCAGAAGCTGATGCCAAAATTGATGCAGCATCAAGAATAAACACTTGTCGATATTTTAAACCACTTGGCACATTTGAGTTAGCGTCCATCAACCTAGAGGCAAAAGCTTTAATTATCTGAGTTTTTCCAACTCCAGCTTGACCGACCAACGTTACATTCTGCTTACCGTTTTTTCCAAAAATTTCAACAATTTGATCGATAACATCATCATGTGTTTGAAGTTTTGTTAGTAGAGTTTGACCAACACTTATCTGACTACTAATATTTTGACCAAATCTATCCAATAGTGGCGTCCAGCCAAAGGACCAATCTCGGGCAACGCCACCAGTGCGTCTTGGCATACTATGCTTTTCTATTAGTCTTATTAGGTGATCATACCATTCAATGCCATGGATCAAATCATTCTCATCCAACTGAAGATGATTTAATAACGATTGATAGTTTGGTGAATTTTTTATAAGCGCTGTCATTAAAATTACTGAATTAATTTTTTCACTTCCAGTTTGAGCCCTTATTTTCCACGCCTCTTGCCACACATTTTGCATATCAGCGCTATTATCTGATGATAAGTTCTGCAAAAATCCATATCCAATACCAAATCGCACCGTCATAAATTGTCCGCCAGGAGCGAAAAAAACAGCTTCGGCAACTTCGCGTGGTGTTGGATTGCGCTTTAACTTGCCCAAAATATCACCCGACATCACATCATCAATTGATTGTGGATTATTTACAATTTTTATATTTTTTAACTCTCCGTCATACCATTCAATGACCATAGCCGGAATAATCGATAAACCTAATAATGTCCATCCAAAAGCAACCCCAGACACAAGTAACCAAAATGAACAGATTACTAAAACTATCGTAAAAACATATAAAAATATTAGAAATGATCCACCTATAGCGATTCCAATTCGTGATTTTTCACTTCTAGGGCTATTGAAACTGAATTTAATTTCGCCCATTACAAAACCAATCCGATCGTAGTTGCTATTACTCCGAAAATTGGTAAAATTGGCAAAATAATCCAAAATATTAAAATAATTAGACCAAAAATAAGCTGAAAAAATATCACCAAGCAGCCAATTATTATCATAGATATCCGCATAAAGGCGCCGACAAAGCGAGAAATTAGTCTATCAAAAAACGATTGAAGCTGTACACCAATCGCTCCGCCAACTCTATTAGATGATATTTGACGAAATGGCTCAAATAAAGTCGTCAGCAGCAAACTAATCGAAAAAAAATCCAAAGACATTCGAATACGATTTTGGGTCATTTTAAATCTATCAGCTAAACCAACGCCATACCACCAAGATAAAATTCCCACCAAAAACATATTTATATTATAACACTATATCCCAATGAAATTACCCGTATTTATCTAAAAAACTAATAAAATTTTCCGAACGTTATAGCTTAAGCTATAATAGATTTATGCACAAACCATTAATTACTGTCCTCGGAAAAACTGTCAAAAAAATCGCAAGATTACGCGGCGGTGGATCGGCCTTACCAGGTTTAATAGTTGAAAAAATTGATCCTAAATTTCTCGCCACTACATTATCAAAATTGCCCTACGGCGTAGTAGTAATTAGTGGCACCAACGGCAAAACAACAACAACAAAAATGGCCGTTGAATTATTAGAAAGCCAAGGACTAAAAGTATTTACAAATCGTACGGGTAGCAACTTTACAAGAGGTGTTGTGGCGGCATTATTAGGCGATATAGACATAAGAGGAGAATTGCATGCTGATATTGCCGTGTTAGAGCTTGACGAAGCGCATGCTGTAAATTTCGTTAGCAAAATCAAACCACGTTATAGTCTGATTTTAAACGTCATGCGCGACCAGCTTGATCGTTTTGGCGAAATCGATTACACCACTAACCTTTTACGTCAAATTGCCGAAGCAACAACGGATGCCGTTATTTTAAACCGCGAAGATTGTCGAATTGCAAATATTGCAAAATCACTCGACAAGCAAAATGTGATCTTTTTTGGATTAGATGAAAAACTAATAGATCTATTTCCAAATGATGACAACCTACATGGCAAATCCAAGACAATTCGTAATAAAATTGTCGCCGATGTTGTGTTAAAAAAATTTACATCAGATTCAGCTGCTTTTGAAATTGACAATAAAGTATTTAAAACAAAAATGAATCTAAATGGAGCATATAATATTTTTAACGCCGCCGCCGCCTTAACGTTAGTTCGAAAAATTGTTGGTAATAAAATTGAAAACGTAAAATTAATCGATGCTTTATCAAAAGTTACACCAGCTTTTGGACGCGGAGAAAGACTAATGCTTAATGGCAAACCGATTGAACTAGTGCTTGTAAAAAATCCAGGTGGTTTTCAATTAGCACTAAAATCATTTAGCCCGTCCGGCTACGCAACAATGATTGCAATTAACGACAACTACGCTGATGGTCGTGATATGTCCTGGTTATGGGATGTCGATTTTTCTAGTCTAGCAAAAACTGGCGTCAAGCAAATTTCTGGCATCCGTGCATATGATATGGCATTGCGACTAAAATATGGCGATATTAAAATAAAAAATATTAATACAAATATCACCAAGGCACTTAATGGTTTTATTAATAGCTCACAAAAAACTCCAAAACGAATTTATTGCACATATACCGCGATGTTAGCCATAAGACGAGAACTTTCAAAGATAACCAAAGTGGAGGCTATAAAATGAAAGAAAAAATAATTACAATTCTTCACTTATATCCAAACGACATGAATATTTATGGCGATCATGGTAATGTTATGACATTAAAAAAGCGTATTGAATGGTACGGTTATACACCAAGTGTAGTCAATTATAATCAAGGCGATAAGTTCCCTGATTCTGTTGATATTATAGTTGGCGGTGGCGGTCAAGATAGTGGACAAAATAAAATTCAGAAAGATTTATTAAAAATTGGACCAAAGCTAATTGAATTAGCAAATAAAAAAACGCCGATAATAGTAATCTGTGGATTGTACCAACTATTTGGCAAGTTTTTTAAAACCGCCGACGGAAAAATTATTAATGGCATCGGTTTATTCGACATTGAAACTTATGGTAAATCTGAAAGATTAATTGGCAATATTATTACTCATTCTGAAGAATTCGGCGATATTATTGGCTATGAAAATCATAGCGGTCAAACTTTCTTAGGCCATAATGTCAAAGCGTTGGGCGTTGTTCGCCTAGGAGCTGGCAATAATCTTGAAGATATTAGCGAAGGCGTTCGCTATCAAAATGTTATCGGTAGTTATTTACACGGTTCACTACTGCCAAAAAATCCCGCAATAGCTGATTTTTTAAT
>CAZTKH010000028.1:4002-7171 GCA_964613925.1 uncultured Saccharimonas sp. (SeqCode) | reverse complement strand
CCTGAGTCACAGTAACAGGGCCAGCTTGAATTAATGTTACAGGAACTGCAACACCATCTTCGCTGATGATTTGGGTCATACCAATTTTGGTACCGAGAAGTGCTTTCATAGCGCTTTTGCTCCCACTTAAAATTCTTGGTGGCTAGCAGTATCCATCTCTGATGGACTTACCAATTCACCAAGAATTGTTTTATATTATCTTATAAGTTACCATCTAACTCTAGCACATACCCTGTTATAAGTCAATAATACGTTCCAATAAATTGTGCTAATATTACTAGTATGAAAATTAAAAAAAGAATGACAAATAATAACATTATTATAATTTTACTTAAATGTATCATTCTCGCTCTACTTGGAGCTATTATCGTATTTTTAGTTAAGATTTATGAAACAAATCTATTTATAGACAACCTTGATAATTCAATCAATAACAGATTAGAAACTGTTAAATTTGACAAGCTAATCCAGTTTATTATTAAAAAACGACCTGTTTATGTAACAATACCTGGTGTTGAGCCAATTTTGGCCGTAAGGGAGGATTATCTAAAAGATGATAGTATCTGGAAAATTGTAAATAAACAAAACAAACTTTCAACTGATTACATCCCAGATAATCTAGTTATACCAAACGTGGCAACCCGAACAGATAAAAGTAAAGATGAGCGATCGGTAAGATCCGATATCGAGAAGCCACTAACAGATATGTTTGCTGCTGCAAAAATGGATGGCTACGAACTAATGATTGGTAGTGGATATCGTTCAGCCTCTTTACAAGCGATATATTTTAACAGCTTAGCCAATTCAATTGGCGCCGAGGCGGCTAACCAATCTATTGCCAGACCAGGCGAGAGCGAGCATCAAACTGGACTAGCGGTTGATATTAGCACTATATCTTATGAATGCTATCTTGATAATTGTTTTGCCTACACCAGTGGTGGTCAATGGTTGGCAAAAAATTCCTATAAATACGGATTTATCTTACGTTATCCAGAAAACAAAACTGAAATTACCGGTTATAGATATGAGTCATGGCATTTTAGATATGTTGGAATTGATTTAGCAACCGCCCTATATAAAAGTGGATTGACACTCGACGAGGCTTGGCCATATCTGCAAACCGCGCAAGAAACCTTAAAGAAAAATGGTGCTATTTAATTTTCACTTCTGTACCAATTGTATTAATTACATATTGCTTTAGCTCGGCTACGTTTTTATTTAACAAAGAGCGCCCTAACGGATTCATTGCTTCGTCCAGCAGATATATCATGGCATTCTTACGTGCTAATAAATCATAATTAGCTGCTTCGGTTGCGGTCCATTCATAATGCATATAAGTTGGCACAAATGTATAATTATCGATTGAAATACTACCATTTTCGCCTTTTGTTACATCAAAATTTGCAATACCACCAATTAGTTGGTTTACATTCAGCTGAGATGAAAGCATGTTTCCAAGCGAATACCAAACAACCGTCTTGAAGTTGTCAGTTCTACGATAGACAGTTTGCATCATCTGGAGCACGTGTGGTCCGGTGCCAATTACAACATCTACGCCCAATTTATTTAACATATCGGCAGCGTTTAACTGATCATCACTAACATAATTTGAATCTTCAACACCCCAATGCATCGAAACTATAACAACATCGGAATTTTTTCGAGCTTCAGACACCAAAGATTCAATCAAGGCCTTGTCATGAAATATATTAACGGCATAAGCAGGGGTACTAGCGTTGTTATTAAAATCAGCAAAGGCCAAATAACTAAACTTAATGTCATTTTTTGTAAAATAACTAATCTTTTTTTGATCTTCTACAGACTTATTGGCACCACTTACGCCAAGTGGACTAAGTTTATTCCAAACATCTAATGTGGCGTTGATCGCAGCCGTACCTTTATCGCCCATGTGATTATTGGCTAAGTTAATCAAATTGCAGCCAGCGCCATCTTGTAAATCGACTGCAAATTGAGTAGGCGCATTAAAAGATGGATAACCGCTAATTCCCCAGTTTTCGCCCGCACTTAAGCCCTCTTGGTTGCAAAAAATCACATCAGCCGATTGATATGATGAACGAATATTTGTAAAAAACTTTTTAAAATCATAACCATTGTCTATTTTTGCATTAGCAATTATCGTATCATGAGCCAACATATCACCCATGGCTGAGAAATGGACAACCTTTGGTTCAACCTTTTGCGCTGACTGACTATTTGATGAGCTTTGTTGGTTATTATTTTCGATATTATCTTTTGGCTTCGTGCCATAAAAATACAAAAATACTCCAGAACCAATCATAACAATCAGTAAAAATATTATAGCGATTCTGATTTTATTACTGGTTTTTTTAATAGCAACATTCATAAATCACATTATATCAGTTTTTAGAATACTATATTTATCATAGTACTTGTGTTTATTTTCATAATAATGCATAATTGACTTAATAAGAAATGAATTGCTAAGGAGTGGAATTATGGCAAAGGCAAAAAAATCAACCAAGTCAACAAAACCAGCAACCGTAAAAGCCGTTAAATCAGCGCCAGTTGCTAAAAAATCAGCTAAAAAAGCAAAAAAAGTTGAGTTAAAACACTTTAAAATTAGCAGAGAACCTCTGCCATTCTTGACATTTAAAATTACCGAACAGACAGTTTATTGGTTTGTTGTAGTAAGTTTGATATTTTGTTTGGCGCTTTGGGTACTAGATATTCAAATCAAAACCTCGGCTATTATCGATACGATTAACACATTGAGATAATACGTCCAAGAAACAAAATAGCCTCTATGAACTAGAGGCTATTTTGCTATTGTATTAAAACTACATTCTAATTTCAGCGTCAACACCAGCTGGCAAACTTAGATTTTGCAAGCTATCAATTGTCTTTGGAGTTGCACTTGTAATGTCGATCAAACGTTTGTGAACGCGCATTTCAAATGCTTCACCGCCCTTTTTATAAACATGTGGTGATTTAACAACCGTAAAAGTGCTTCTTCGGGTTGGAAGAGGTACTGGTCCGGCAATGCTTGCGCCTGTTCGAATAGCGGTGTCGATAATTTGTTTTGCTGATTGGTCAATAACCTTGTGGTCATATGCCTTTAAACGTATACGAATACGTAGATTTGGTTCTGTTTCTGCCATATTGTTCCTTCTCGCTTATTAAGCGGATG
>CAZTKH010000028.1:0-3902 GCA_964613925.1 uncultured Saccharimonas sp. (SeqCode) | reverse complement strand
TTATTTAACAACTTTGGTAACAACACCTGCACCAACAGTTTTGCCGCCTTCGCGAATGGCAAAGGTTAAACCTTTTTCCATAGCGATTGGAGCTAGCAATGTAACCTTGAATGTAACTGTATCGCCAGGGATGACAAGTTCTTTGTCAGCTGGTAATTCAACTTCACCGGTTACGTCAGTTGTGCGGAAATAGAATTGAGGTTTGTAGCCCTTAGTAAATGGAGTATGGCGACCGCCTTCTTCCTTCTTTAGGATATAAACTTCACCTTCAAATTCAGTGTGAGGTGTCAATGTACCTGGTTTAACGATAACTTGACCGCGCTCAATTTGATCTCGTTCAATACCGCGTAGCAAGATACCAGCGTTATCGCCAGCCTGACCTTGGTTAAGACTCTTTTTGAAAGCCTCAATACCAGTTACAACAGATGCTATAGTTGGGTGTAAGCCAACGATTTCTACTGCATCATTAATCTTAATAATACCCTGCTCGATACGACCAGTAGCAACAGTACCACGGCCTTTGATTGAGAAAACGTCCTCAACTGGCATCAAGAATGGTTTGTCTAATTCACGAACTGGTTCTGGGAAATATGTATCCATAGCGTCAACAAGTTCCATAATAGCGTCTTCGCTAGCGGCATCGCCTTCAAGAGCTTTTGTAGCAGAACCTTTGATGATTGGACAGTTTTCGTCGAAACCGTTTTTAGCTAATAATTCACGAATATCCATTTCAACTAGTTCAACTAGTTCTGGATCAGCTAAGTCCATCTTGTTTAGGAAAACAAGAATCTTTGGAACACCAACCTGGTGAGCTAACAAAACGTGCTCACGAGTTTGTGGTAGTGGACCATCATTAGCAGCAACAACAAGGATGGCGCCATCGATTTGAGCGGCACCAGTGATCATGTTTTTAACATAGTCAGAGTGTCCTGGCATATCGACGTGTGCATAGTGTCGTTTTGGTGATTCATATTCCTGGTGGCTTGATGCGATAGTGATACCGCGAGCGCGCTCTTCTGGAGCGTTATCAATTTGAGCATAAGAAACTGGCTTGTTAACAGCACTTGGTATGCGCTTTGCAAGAACAGATGTAATAGCTGCAGTTAAACTTGTTTTACCGTGGTCAACGTGGCCCATAGTACCGACGTTAACATGTGGCTTTGTTCGATCGAACTCTGACATTTAATTTCTCCTTTAAATTATTTACTTATTTTTCGCATTAGAGAAAATCTTCTCACAACGTATTCTGACATTATATCAGAATACGCTGCATAAGGTAAAGCTTATTTGCTTGATCTTTTTTCAACAATCTCTTGAGCAACGTTTGGTGGTACTTCCTCGTATTGAGCAAGTTCCATCGTACTAGCTGCACGACCTTGGCTCATTGAGCGTAAGTCGCCAGTATAACCAAACATATTTGCTAGTGGAACGAAAGCTCTGATTAATTTAACACCGGCGCTTAAGTCTTCCATAGCTTCAACACGACCGCGTCGTGAGTTTAAGTCACCAATTACATCACCCATGAATGCTTCTGGAGTCGTAACTTCAACACGCATAACAGGTTCAAGAAGAATTGGTTTAGCTTTTTTAATACCTTCACGAGTAGCCAACGAACCAGCCAACTTAAAGGCCAATTCACTGGAGTCGACATCGTGATAACTACCATCGTAAAGAGTTGCTTTGATGTCAATAACTGGATATCCAGCAATAACACCGCCCTCTAATGTTTCACGAATACCAGCTTCAACTGGTTTTCGATATTCCTGAGGAACAACACCGCCCTTGATAGCATCGATGAATTCAAAGCCCTTACCAGCTTCATTTGGCTCAAATTTGACCCAAACATCACCGTACTGACCGTGACCACCGGATTGCTTAATGTGTTTACCTTGCGCATCAGCCGTCCCCTTAATGGTTTCACGGAATGCTACTTGAGGTTCACCAACATTGGCTTCAACGTTGAATTCACGACGCATACGATCAACTAGAATTTCAAGATGTAGCTCACCCATTCCAGACATAATTGTCTGACCGGTTTCTTCATCAGTTCGAATTCTAAAAGTTGGATCTTCTTCAGCCAAACGTTGTAAAGCAATACCCATTTTTTCCTGATCGGCTTTAGTTTTTGGCTCAACAGCAATTGAGACTGGAGGGTCTGGGAAAGTAATTGATTCAAGTGCAATTGGTTTCGAAAGGTCAGACAAAGTCATACCAGTAAATGTGCCCTTAAGACCAACTACAGCCGCAATGTCACCAGCACTAAGAGCACTGATATCTTCGCGTTTGTCGGCGTGCATTCGAACAATACGTCCAATGCGTTCTTTTTCACCAGTTGTCGTATTAAGAACATACGAACCAGCTTCCATCTTGCCGCTATATACACGTACAAAGATTAGTTTTCCAACAAATGGATCGGTTGCAATCTTGAAAGCCAAAGCTGACATTGGTTCTTTTTCGTCTGGTTTTCGACTAATCTCTTCACCAGATTTTGGATCATGTCCCCAGGTTTCACCAGCATCAAGAGGAGATGGCAAATAATCAACAACTAAGTCAAGAACTTTTTCAACAATAACGCCACGACCATCGCCACCGGTTACTAAATAAAAATCACCTTCCAAAATTCGTTTTCGTAAACATGTTTTTAGTTCGTCAACCGAAATTGAATCTTCACCTTCTTCAAGATATCTCTCAAACAAGGCGTCATCAGCCTCGACAGCTGCTTCGACTAAAAGACTTCGAGCATGTTTTGCTTTTTCAAGCATATCAGCTGGAATTTCACCAACCGTTAAGGCATGATCAGTAAAATCATTGTATGTATATGCCTGCATGTCAACAAGGTCAATAACACCATTAATTTCCTTTTCAAAGCCAATTGGTAGATGGATTGCGTAGGCATTCTTAGTTAAACGATTGTGAATCGAATCAAGTGATTTATAAAAATCGCCGCCGATTTGGTTAATCTTGTTAATAAAACAGATACGTGGAACGTGATATTTGTTAGCTTGGCGCCAAACAGTCTCAGACTGAGCCTCAACGCCCATTTTACCGTCAAATACAGTTACGGCACCGTCTAAAACTCGCAAAGAGCGTTCAACCTCAGCCGTAAAGTCAATGTGACCTGGCGTATCGATAATATTAATTTTGTGATTCTTCCAAAAACACGTAACAGCAGCGGAAGTGATAGTAATACCACGTTCTCGCTCTTGTTCCATCCAGTCGGTAGTTGTTTCGCCCTCATGAACAAGCCCAATCTTGTGAGAAAGGCCGGTTCGGTACAATACTGCTTCTGTTGTAGTAGTCTTTCCAGCATCAATATGAGCAATAATGCCGATATTGCGGAAATCCTGCAACGGAACATGTCTTTCTGCCATAAATTTGTCCTTTTCGCTAAACAGCGAATTAAATTATTTGTCTAAAAAATTAAGCACGAGCAAAGTGTGCAAAGGCACGGTTTGCTTCAGCCATTCGGTGAGTATCTTCCTTCTTCTTGAAAGCACCACCAGTCTCACCACAAGCATCAATAATTTCTTGTGCTAGACATTGCGCATAAGACGAACCCTTACGAGAACGAGCAGCTTGAACTAACCAAGAAAATGCATAATGAAGTTGTCGGTGACCCTGAATTGGGAATGGAATTTGGTAGTTTGCACCACCAACGCGACGGCCTTTTACTTCAAAGTTAGGCGAGATATTTTTGATAGCTTTTTCAAAAACCTCAAGTGGGTTTTCGCTACCTAATTTTTTAGCAGCAATTTCCAAAGCTGCATAAACAGCTTTTTCAGCAACTAATTTTTTACCGCTCAACATCGATTTATTAATCAAGCGTTGAACCATAATACTTTGGTACTTTCGATCTGGATTTAGTTTGCGTTGCAAACTTACAGTAGTTTTACGAGGCATTA
>CAZTKH010000027.1:2174-7230 GCA_964613925.1 uncultured Saccharimonas sp. (SeqCode) | reverse complement strand
GCTCTAACCAGCTGAGCTACGATCCCTTATCTCAAAAGATGTTAGCATTTTTTACCCTATTCTGTCAATGTTCGTGATCTTTTTTTGATGATTCTGATTTACTAAACAATACTTCCAATACGGCAATAATTAGACCAGAGCCAATAATAATATTTTTATATGACACAAAATTTCGATATATCTCGCCCGGTAAATCCGTCAATACAACAAAACTGCCCAATGGCTCGATTAAAAATGCCAATGCCAAAATCGTAAAAACAAGCGATCCCAATAAACGCATCATTTTTGTTTTATAAACAGTATTTCGTGAAAATAATAGATAAGCTGGCAACAAAATCACCAGACCCGATCCAATAGCAATATAAAATGAGTTCATATAATGCGAAAATGACCCCAAAAGTAGACTGATTTCATAGGCCCAAACATTACTAATTATTGCGCCAACAGCCAACCCAAAAGTTGATAATCCAAACCGTTTTTTTGAAAGAAAAATTGAGATAAATATTCCCAGAATAACCGCTATGCAAACAAATAACGTCATTTATTCTACCTTTATTGCGCTATCAATATCAAAAGATGCGATATTATTCAGTTTTATGGCTTTTGCTTTTACGGTACCGGCAGGAAATTCAACAACATATTTTGCTGCAGTGATTGGCTTAAAAACCTCACCTTTGGAGTTTTCCAAAGAAGCATCCATGACCACATGAACGACCTTTTTATTACTATCCAACCACACAATATCAATCGGCATCTCCATACCCTTCATCCAAATTCCCCACTTTGACTCATATGGAAACACCATTAAAAAGGCCTTGTCTTGATCAAGACTTTTTACGCCAGCAAGACCAGTTTGTCGCTGCGAATCATTCGTTGCAAGCCTGGAATTAAACACCCCATTCCCCAAAGCTAAATAAATAGACGAAAAAGCAATTTTTGGATAAATAATATTAAAAAATACAATAAAAACAAGAATCAATATACCGCCAACTAATGGAACGGCAAGCCTATTTTTCGCTTTGTCAGACATACAAACAATACCTGCTTAATATCATAAGCATAGTATAGCAAGATTGGTTAATTTATGCGCCAACTTTGTCTTTTTTATTGCGTCTTTTGGCATTTAACTCAACATATTCAATAATTGCGCTGGCAACATTTCTACCAGTAACTTTTTCAATACCAAATCCAGGGCTAGCATTAACTTCAAGCACTAGCGCGCCGCGCGAACTTCGCATTAAATCAACACCAGCAATATTTAAGCCCATAGCCTTAGCGGCTTTAATTGCAATTTTTTTCTCATCATCAGTAAGTTTAATAGGAGTGCCTTCACCGCCCTTATGAAGGTTGGATCGAAAATCATCATCAAGACTCTGACGTTTCATACTAGCAACCACTCGTCCACCAACTACAAATGCACGAATATCCGTACCGGCTGACTCTTTTATAAATTCCTGCAATAAAATGTTTGTGCCATCGTCATTTGTAAGATAAAAAGCCTGCAAAACTGACTTGGCGGCTTTTTTTGTCTCAGCCAAAACCACACCATTGCCATGTGTGCCGCTAGCTAATTTAATAATAACCGGCAAACTACCAATACATTCCAATAAATCATCAATATCCGTAGTGTTTCGCGACACAACAGTTTTTGGGATACCAACTCCATATTTAGATAGTAACTGCATACTTCTTAATTTATCTCGTGCTCGACTAATTGCTATTGAGCTAGAAACTGTATAAACACCCTGCATCTCAAGTTGCCTTACTATAGCGGTGCCATAGCGCGTCATGTAAGAAGCAATTCGAGGGATAATTGCGTCATATTTGCTTAAATCGATTCCATGATATTTTACTGTTGGATTATTTTGTTCAATAGAGGCATAACATTCTTTATATTTAATAACTGAAACTTCATGACCTCGCTTAATAGCCTCTTCTTTGAGCCTTTTTGTTGAATAGTTTCCCGTACCGTTTGATAATATTGCAATTTTCATCTTTTTTTCTCCATATCTATATCAAGCTCTTGATTAATCCTTACATCAACTATAATATTATTTTCATATAAAAATCTTCTTCCGACCAGAACCTCATAATTCATATCAGCACGATTTGATAGTCCAATACGAATTTTATGAGTCATTCCTTTTATAACAACATTTGTATCAAATAGATAACGCTTAATGCGGTGACCCGTGGAGCTTCTAATATATGAAGTGGCATATTTCTCTAATTTAATCTGTTTTGAATGATTGTATGAAGGAGTAAAAATTAAAATTTTCTTTCCATCAGATTTTCTAACTGTTTGTCGAATTTTTGAACAATGCAATGCGCCAGAGTATGCTCCGGTATCAATCTTTGCAGTTAAATGTTTTAGCTCAAGATCTGGAAAATCAACATACTCGCATACGCCATAGATATCTGAAACTGATTTATTTTGCATATTATCCAAGACCTTATATAAAATATTAATTATTAACTATATAATATCACTTTTTATATTATTAGTCAACTTCTAAGGTGTCGCGTGTCGCCGATTCAAGAACAAGCCGTCGATGACTTGAGTAAGTTGGATTTACCTTTCCAGCAAATAATAGAGTTAGTTCCATTTCATCGCCTTTTATTTTTTCAAGATACTTCCAAATAGCTGAAGATCCATTAAAATAAGCCAAATCTTTAAAAAAAGGCAGTTCATCAGTGCCCCTAAGACATCTGGCCATACTAATATATGCTTTATCCTTGGCGCCTATTATCATATCTTCGCTTACCACTCCAGATTTTTTTGCACTATTTAAAACCGAAAGACGCCATTTTATCTCAAAAGATTTTCTGAAATCTAGTTTATCAAAATACACTAAACCAGCTGAAATGTATGGTTCAATTCCACCTTCATTGTATTTTCCCTTAAGAGCTTGCTCCATTGCTAGAGCTAATCCCTCTTCGGCGTCATAGGAACTCCCCCAACCAACACTAAGTGGTGGCGCAGTCGTTTCGGACCCCATAATGGTGCGAAAAAAATGCACGCCTAATTCATGCACTACCAATGACTTCATTCCAGCGAAATCTAAATCCTTTCGGTCTTTTGGAATTACAATTTTTTTCTCTGAAGGAATTACCTTTACAGAATCCGACACACCAATTTCAACGACCCAATCATCAGCCACTTCACCAAATTCATCTTTGATAATGTCTGAAAATATTGTCTGTATGTCAATTGGTTGATATGTCTCTTTTTCACATACACGATCTAACATTCCACCATAAAAAAACTTTACAACATCGCCAACCCATTCTACTGTTTCCTTGGAAGGAATAAATCGCTCAATTTTTTCTTGTTTATCATTGAAATTTGTCATCCCAAAAAGCTCATCTCTTATATTGGCAGCTATACCAGTATAAGAAGAGACATATATTCGGTCTAGTTTGTCTTGCAACAAAGAACGGTATGTAAACTCATCAATCTGACCATATACCTCTACACCTAAGTCCATGAAGTTTTTGGCAAGTCGTGTTTTTTCAAAATGATTTGTCTCACTATTGTATAGGCGCGCAATTTCAAGAATTTGCGATCTTTTTGTAAAATCAGCCTGCGTATCAAGATAAGCAAATTCATGATGTGAATCCATTTTTCCGCTTAATATAATTGCTAGACTAGCCTGATTTATCTTTGTGATCTCGTCCGAATAATTATATGTCTCAACTTTTGAATAATAATTATGAGGATTAGTAATTTCTCCAGACAAGAACTTCTGTTTTTGGTCTGTAGCAGTTTCCTTATCGGCGGTAAAAAAAGTAACTAATTTTGGTTCAAGACTAACCAAATCAGCATATAGTTCATAGATTGATTTTTCCGATTCAAGTTTTTGTTTTTGTTGTTCCATTCAATATTAGTTTATAATATTTTAGAATATTTAACAACTTAAAAACTCTCCAAAATTTCGCGTTGCTTGCGAGAAAGGCGGGTTGGGGTATCAACTATAATGCTGACAATGTGTGGGCCTCGGGCGGCGCTTTGCATGTGTGGAACACCGTGATTTGATAACTTAAAATCAGTGCCAGATTGCGTACCAGATGGAACTTTCATACGAATCTTGCCGTCAACGGTCTCGACGTCAATCTCGGTACCAAGAGCGGCCTCAACCATACTAATATGCTGATCAGATAAAATAATATCACCTTCACGAGTAAAGCGCTTGTGAGCTTTAACTTGAATATGAACATACAAATCGCCTTTTTGGCCATTACGATTAGCCTCTCCGTATTCGCGTAATCTAATTGTTGCGCCGTCGTCAATACCGGCTGGAACCTTGAGATTAACTGTTTTACGTCGTCGCTCAACACCTTTACCTCGACAAACGCTACATAATTTATCAGGAATTTTTCCACTGCCACCACATTCGCCACAAGTTGTAGTTTGTTGAATTGGTCCAAAAATAGTATTCATAACGCGGTTAACTTGACCAGCGCCACGGCAAGTTGAACAAGTCTTTAAATCATAACCAGGTTCTACGGTTGAGCCATGACAATGAGAACAAGTATCATTCATTTCAATATCAATTTTTTCTTCCACACCAAAAACTGCTTCTTCAAAGCTTAATTGCAAAGTAACTTCAACATCTTTGCCTCGCTTTGGTCCTTGATTCGAATTAGAAGAACCGCCAAAAAATTGACTAAAAATATCACCAAAGCCACCGTCGCCAAAGTCAAATTTAACATTTTGGCCCGAAAATCCGCCAAAACCACCACCAAATGGATTGCCGGCTGATCCACCAGAATTTCCACCAACTCCAGCATGGCCAAATTGGTCGTAACGTTGACGCTTATCGCCATCTTTTAATACTTCATAAGCTTCGCTAACTTCTTTGAATTTAGACTCATCACCACCTTCTTTATCGGGGTGAAATTTAACAGCGGCTTTGCGATAAGCCTTTTTTATTTCATCATCAGAGGCATTTTTACCAACACCTAAAACTTCATAGTAATCACGTTTTGTCATCATTACTATTTTAGTAAATTAGCACTCTAATTTCAAGAGTGCTAATAAGATTAAATTTAAAAA
>CAZTKH010000027.1:0-2074 GCA_964613925.1 uncultured Saccharimonas sp. (SeqCode) | reverse complement strand
TTTTAGTAAATTAGCACTCTAATTTCAAGAGTGCTAATAAGATTAAATTTAAAAACGGCCAGGAGAACCCGACCGTTTAATGATTATTTTTTGGAATTTTTTTGATACCG
The DNA here is from genome assembly GCA_964613925.1 of uncultured Saccharimonas sp. (SeqCode). Lineage (GTDB taxonomy): Bacteria > Patescibacteriota > Saccharimonadia > Saccharimonadales > Saccharimonadaceae > UBA1547. The sequence continues at coordinate 1,964 of CAZTKH010000027.1, read as the reverse complement.
CTGAAGATAATCCATCCAAGACACTATAGACAGTACAATTGCCATGATAGCAAAAGTAATTGTCAGAATTGCAACCCAGCCCCTAAAAGGTAAGAACATCAAAGCCATCGCAATCGCCGTAACAACCGTCTTAACCTTTCCAAGCATCGTAACATCAGCTTTCTTTGCGGAGTCGTCTAACATTTCGGCCTTTTTTACTCTCCACATCTCAACTGCCACGAAAATCTCACGCATAAATGTGACGCCGGCAAAGATCCAAAGCCAAGAATTGACAAAACATAGCGCTAACATTGTTAACGCCATCAGGACCTTATCGACAATTGTATCAAGATCGTGACCAAATTTAGTGACACCATAGACACGCCTTGCCAGTTGTCCATCGAGTATATCAGTCGTCCAAACCAAAACAAACACACCAAGCGCCCAATAACGAAGCGCCGGCCAGGTTGAACTGAGCATTAGCAGTATTGCCGGAGTAGGGCTTAGGATTAATCTGGCCTCAGTTATACGGTTAGGAACCGTTTGGCCATCTTTTCTGTATCCTTCCGCCAGCTCTGATGCGTAGCTTCGAATTTTTCCAAACTCAAGACTTGCCTTATCCAAAAAATTCATATTGTTAACCTCCTATTTCCACCAATAGAAAATTTCTATTACTTCCAAGTAATTGCTAATATAATAACATAAAATGCTTAAATATGCAATACATTAAACAAAACCACCCCATAATTTGAGTGGTTTTGTTTTTTTATTAATCAACAAAACTATTATTTTTTGTCGTCTACAACTTCACCTTCAACTGGACCATCTTCAGACTTTTTATCATCTTTTGCTTCAGTCTTTTCTTTTGACGCGGCTTCATAAAGCTTAGCACCAATTGGCATGATTGCATCATTCAATGCTTTAGCGGCCGACTCAACTTCAGACTTATCGTCGCTGTCTTTGTGCTTTTTAGCCTCTTCGATAGCAGTTTCGATAGCTTTCTTGTCATCTTCGCTAATCTTATCTTTAAACTCATTTGGCATTTTTTCAGCCTGATAAATAGCGCTCTCAAGCATATTTTTAGCATCAATTAATTCACGCTTTTTCTTATCTTCTTCGGCGTGCATCTCAGCCTCTTTTTGAGCCTTGGCAACATCATCTTTACTTAGATTTCCACTGTTACTAATAGTAATGCTCTGCTCTTTGCCAGTACCTTTATCCTTAGCTGTAACGTTCAAAATACCGTTAGCATCGATATTAAAGGTAACTTCAATTTGAGGCACGCCACGAGGGGCTGGCGCAATTCCATCTAATGTAAAGCGGCCAAGCGATTTATTATCAGCAGCAAGCTCGCGTTCACCTTGAGTTACATGAATTTCAACTTGGTTTTGGCCATCAGCTGCCGTACTAAATACCTCTGATTTAGAAGTTGGAACGGTTGTATTGCGTTCAATTAATTTAGTCGCAACACCGCCCATCGTTTCAATACCAAGTGAAAGTGGAGTAACATCAAGCAATAACACATCCTTGACATCACCAGCCAAAACGCCACCTTGAATTGCGGCACCTACAGCAACAACTTCGTCTGGATTAACACCCTTGAGCGGTTCTTTGTTAAATAACTGTTTTACTTTTTCAATAACAGCAGGCATGCGCGTCATACCACCAACCAAAACAACTTCATCAATTTCTTTGGTAGTAAGCTTGGCGTCTTTAAGAGCTTTTTTAACCGGTTCAGCAACACGGTCAATTAAATCAGCGACTAGCTCTTCAAGTTTAGCTCGAGTTAATTTATATTCAAAATGTTTTGGACCATCAGCGTCTGCAGTAATAAATGGCAAATTAATTTCGGTCTCATTAGTTGTTGAAAGTTCCTTTTTAGCTTTTTCAGCTTCATCCTTAAGGCGCTGCATAGCAGCTTTATCGTTTTTGAGATCAATGCCTTCGTTCTTTTTAAATACATCCAAAAAGTGAGTAACAATTCG
>CAZTKH010000026.1:0-7739 GCA_964613925.1 uncultured Saccharimonas sp. (SeqCode) | reverse complement strand
CGCTTGATGCACTGTTGGTTATCGATGGCGATAAAATCGAAGTCGGCAAGCCAACCGTAGAAGGTGTTAAAGTAACCGCTAAGGTTGTTGAAGATCTTGTTAAGGGTGAAAAAATTCGCGTTATTCGCTATAAAGCTAAAAAACGTGTCCACAAAGAAAATGGACATCGTCAGAAATATAGCAAAGTTGAGATTTCCTCAATTAAATAAAAACTAAAAATCCTCGCCATATGAGCGGGGATTTTTTTATGGCTTATGCTATAATAGTTTTTAATAGAGAGGGAATATCAACACGTGTCAATTGTAATTTCGGTTACCAATCAAAAGGGTGGAGTAGGCAAAACGACGACTGCTGTTAACTTGGCTTATTATTTGGCAAAGAATGATAAAAAAACTTTGCTGGTAGATTTTGACCCACAGGGCAATGCAACTAGCGGGCTTGGGATTGATAAGCAAAAACTCGAAAAAACTATGTCTGATGTTACTTTGGAGACTGTTGGACTTGATGATGTTACGATTGCGACAAAGTTCAAAAATTTTTATTTAGCACCAGCAACGCCGTTACTTGCTAATACCGAAGTGCAGTTAGCGCAGGCGGAGCATCGTTTTTCGCGACTTAAAAATGCCATTGAAGCTTGTACTGCAAATTACGATGTAATTATTATTGATTGTCCGCCTAGCCTTAGCCTTTTAACGGTAAATGGTTTGGTTGTGGCAAATTATGTTTTGTTGCCCGTACAGGCTGAATTCTATGCGCTTGAGGGCCTCGGACAGCTTCTTGAGACTATGAAGCTAATCCGCAAGGCAATGAACCCAACGTTGGAGCTACTGGGTGTTTTACCGACTATGATGGATTCACGAACAACTTTAAGCGGCCAGGTATACGCCGAGATTAAAAAGCATTTTCCTGGCAAAGTTTTTGAAACGACAATTCCGCGCAATATTCGTCTTGCTGAAGCGCCAAGCCACGGTTTGCCAATCGGTGCTTATGATAAATTTTCAAAAGGTGCGCGGGCTTACAAGGCTCTCGCTAAGGAGGTTATAAATCGTGCCAGTCTCTAAATCAGGTAACAAACATGGCCTTGGTAGAGGTTTTGAGTCCTTGATTCCAACTGATTTATTAGACGAATCTTTTGACCCAACGGCGCTTCAGGATAAGCAGGTGAGTGAACTTCGTCAAATAAAAATCGATCAGATTGTGGCTGATCCAGACCAACCTCGTAAAAAATTTGACGAAGATGATTTGGCGGAATTAGCTAATTCTATTAATGAACATGGCGTCTTGCAACCAATAATCGTCACTCCTTATAATGGAGGATATCAGATTGTGGCTGGTGAGCGTCGCTATAAAGCCTCGAAGCTTGTTGGTTTGGATAAAATTCCAGCGCTTGTTCGTACGATGGATGCTCAGCATAAATTAGAAATTTCTTTGATTGAAAATTTACAGCGCAAAGATTTGAATGTTATGGAAACCGCGACTGCATATTTAAAATTGCGTGATCAATTTAATATGACACTCGAACAAATTGGTAAAAGAGTTGGCGATAAGTCGTTTAGTGCTGTTAGCAATAAACTGCGTTTATTAAAGCTTCCTGATTTTGTCAAACAGCACATTATAAATGAAGAGCTTTCAGAAGGCCAGGCTAGGCCGTTGATTGGGCTTGAAGAATCTTTACTAAAAAAGATAGTTCCACAAATAATTAGTGAAAATTGGCCATCACGCAAAATTGAGCAATTTATTGTCAATTTAAAAAAGAATTCACAAGATAATGAAATGACTAAAAATCAGATGATTAAAACTCATCCTTACCAAAAACAAGTTGAATATTTGCAGAAAAAGTTTAGCACTGATATTAAAATTCACACAAATTCAAAAGGTGCCGGTACAATTACGATCAAGTTCAAGAATGATAAAGATTTTGAACGTTTGCAAAAAATTCTCTAATTAAATACAGACTTACTTACGTTATAGATTTAGATTTTTAAAAATATGATGATTATTTTATTAAAATAGTCTAAGTTTATCAAACGGAAAGATTCGTATGCTGACTGGCCCGACAACATCATAAAGAGGTATCGTGCCAAGTCCGTTGCGTGAATCAAAAGAATAATTTCCAGCTCTGTGGTCGCCAGAAACAAATATCTCGCCCTCTGGTACGGTAAGACTTTCAATGTTGCCACTTGTGTAAGACCCTGGTTCTTTATTATTGGCGTCGTCTGGATTGAAGCCGTTTGGGTTTTCGCTGTTATAGACAGTATATATGCCATCTTTTAGAGAGATGCGCTCGCCAGCAAAAGCAATAACTCTTTTTACTAAAAACTCATCATCAATACCATCCGTATAATGAGGGTTCTTAAAAACAATAATCTTACCGCGTTCTGGCTTATAGGTCTCTCCTTTAATCAAGGCGATAGTAGCTGGTAAACGATTTACAATAAGCCTTTCACCTGTATAAAGTGTTGGTTCCATGCTTGGACCTATAACATTAAAACTTCGAAAAATAAAAGTGTTGATAAATAAGGTTCCTAAGACGACGCCAACAACAAAGATGACGACACTGATTGCATCTTTTATGATTGGATGACGCTTTACAAATCCTAATTCCATATTAGTCTACTATAGCATATTTTCGTTTGTGCTTATATGGAGGATTCGCGTTAATGGGTTTTAAAAACGACAATAATTCGATATAGTAGTATGAGCATTTATGAAAAAAAGCAAGCAATTATCAACTGACGGGTTTATCCCAAGAAACCACTCAAAAGATCAAAATTCCAGGATTATTAATTCCCAGAAGGGTTCTTCGGATATTGGCAATGATCTGAAGACGGTCGTTATGCAATCTAATCCGGCAAAGAAATCAACAGGCTACGGATCTAGTTATTTTGGGTCTTTATCCAAAGACGAACCAATTATAGACAAGCCAAAGAAAAAACTATCCAGAAGACAGCGTCGATTAATGGCTCAAAAAATGGCTAATAAACCTCGTCGGCGCTTGATTTTTAGAATAATTAAATGGTTGTTGATTATTATTTTAATCGCCGGTTTGTCGTTTGGTGCATATACGGCATATAAAATAGTTTCCGCAAGTAATCATGTTTTTCAGGGTAATATCATTGATATTTTAAATAATAAACCGCTTAAAGCTGACAAAAATGGTAGAAGTAATTTTTTGATTTTTGGAACTGCCGAAGATGACCCTGGCCATGATTCTGTTTATCTTACAGATTCAATTATGGTTGTAAGCGTCAGTCAAAAAAATAAGGATGTCTATATTTTTAGTGTGCCACGTGATTTAGAAGTTGACTATGGTGGACATTGCCTAAGCAATAGATGGCGAGGAAAAATTAATGAGTACTACAATTGTGTAAATGATGTTGCAGATGACACAGAGAATGATGCTGCCGCTGCTGAGCAGGAAAGATTACTAGAAATGCAAAAACTGGTTGGTGATGTTTTTGGTATGGATATACAGTATTCGGTTCATGTAAATTATACGGTCTTAAAGGATATCGTTGATGCTGTTGGCGGTATTGATGTTTATATTGAAGGTAGCATGGGCGAGTCAGGAATATTGGATAGAAACAATGACTGGCGATGTAATTATGAGTGTTATTACGTTAAATATGATAACGGCACACATCACCTTGATGGGGAGCATGCACTATATCTTGCTTTGGCACGCGGTCACGAAGCAGATATTAATAATAGATTTTCTCCAACATATGGTTTATCTCGATCAAATCCCGATCGTGAAGTAAATCAACAAAAAATCTTAGTTGCTTTGAAGGAAAAAGCAATTAGTAGTGGGACTTTTGCAAATATTGGCTCAGTCTCATATTTGATAGAAAGTCTGGGCAATAATCTTAGAACAAACATTCAGATGAGTGAAGTTGGTACGATTTTGCAAATTGCGCAAGAGATAGATACTAATAATATGGTTCGAATCGATATGATTGAAGAAGGTTTAATAAATGGTTATGGAAATCCTTCGGCTGGTGATTTTAATTATCAATATATACAAGAATATCTTGCAAAAACGCTTTCCAATAATCCCGTAATCAAAGAAGAAGCGCCAGTCGTTATTCTAAATGGTACTGAAAAGGCCGGGTTTGCACAGGAAAAAAAGAATGAACTTGTTGAGCTTGGCTATAGTATTTCATATATTGGCGATGCGCCGTCTGGTGTTTATGAAAAAACTAGAATTTATCAAATTGGTACGGAAAATACAGGCACTGCTGAGGCTTTGTCAAAACTATTTGGATCAGAAATTAGTACAGAAAAATTGCCAATTACAGTAAATGGCAACGTGCGTTTTCTTGTTATTCTTGGTGATGATTTAGTCGCGGAATAGTAAAAACAAGTGTGTTATAATGGGGTTTAGTTATGGAGTTTCTTAAGAATTTTAAACGTCGTTCGTTTATTAATGAAGTTATTTATGTCGGTCTAAATATTGGACTAGCTTTTGCTATTATGCTGATTGTTCGAGTTACCGGATTAATCTGGCCGGCGCTAATTTTAGTTTTGCTAAGTAAATGGCGGGTTTTTGCGGTGCGTCCTCAATTTTGGTTTGCAAATATTCAGGCAAATCTGGTCAGTTTTGTAGTTAGTGTTAGCTACGTGGTGTTTCTTTATAGCGCCAGTTTAATTAATGCTGAGAGTATTAATATTCTGGCATTGCAGATATTATTGGCTATTGCTGACGCTTGTTGGCTGTTGTTTCTTAAGCCGAAGTCAAAACGAAAATATATTATTGCACAAGCTGGTGTCGGTCTATTTACGGGCATTACAGCTGTGTTTATGATGTCTTATAATTGGGTTGCTACACCCGTGGTTTTATTATCGTGGTTGATAGCTTATGCAACGGCAAAACACGTATTGAGTAATTATGATAATGAAGATAGGGTCGTGTTAATGAGCCTATCTTGGGGTATTTTGGTTGCCGAGGTGTGCTGGGTGGCTTATCATTGGACGATTGCTTATAGGTTGCCATTTGTAACAAGCCTTTTAATGCCGCAAGTGTCAATTATTGTGCTTTGTATGAGCTTTTTGGCTTATAAAATTTATGATTCTTTTTATCATTATCAAAAAATTCGCATGAAAGATGTATTATTGCCGATGATTTTTACACTAGCGATTATTCTAGTGCTGATAATTGGGTTTAACGGCGTGACTAGCGTCACAGTTTAATTGTTGCAGAACAACTATATAGCCTTTTTTGTTAATTAATGAATAGTTATATTTTGAGGCAAAAGATATAATTTTGTTGTGTTGAGACGGATCGGCCTCTATAAATAAAAGACCATTGTCGTTCATTCTAGTTTTTGCTTGAAATAAAAGACTATATATTAGTTGCAGGCCGTTATCATCGGCAAAGAGTGCTAAACTTGGTTCGTATTTGGTTTCTGGCGATGTTTCCCAAGATTTATCAACATAGGGCAGGTTTGCAACAAGAATATCAATTTTTGAGGCATATTTTGTTAGTAAGTTTGATTTTAAAAATGACACATCAGCTGATAATTTTTTTGCGTTCGTTTTTGCAACAGAGAGCGCGGAGGCGCTGACGTCTATCAGCGTTACGGACAAACTTGGCTTTTCGAGCTTTGCTGTGATGCCCAAACAGCCACTGCCAGTTCCAACGTCGACCAATATTTTTTGATTTGATAAAGCATGCGCTTGTAATAGCTCAATAATTTCTTCTGATTCTGGCCTTGGAATTAGAACGTGTTTATTGACATAGAAATTTCTACCATAGAATTCTTTATGTTTAAGTAAATAGGCTAGGGGAAGCCGTTTTAGTCGTTTTTTTAATAATTTATTGGCAAATTTGCAAATATCTGAGCTAATTATTTGTTCAGGATGGGCGTGAATATATGTTCGATCTTGTTTAAGTGTGTGGGCGATAATTAGTTCGGCGTCGAGTTTTGCGCTTGGTATGTTGGCTTTTGATAATTTTTGAGAAGCTTCAGATATCCAATCGCTAATAAGAATTGTTTTTTTAAAGTGAAAATTATTAGTTATTAGCGTTTTTGACATTAATTTCACGCTCGTAATTTTGCAATTGTTCTATGAGGTCGTCGATTGCGCCGTCCATCGCAACTGGTATATTGCTTCTTGAATAACCAATTCTATGATCCGTAATACGATCTTGAGGGAAGTTATAGGTACGAATTTTCTCAGAACGATCGCCAGATCCGATTAAGCTGCGTCTTTCGGCAGACGTTTTTGCTTGTTCTTCGTCAATTTTTTGCTGCAATAAGCGACTACGAAGAACACTCATAGCTTTGATTTTGTTTTTAATTTGAGACTTCTCATCTTGATTACTTGCTACAATGCCAGTAGGGATATGGGTTATACGAACGGCGCTGTCTGTGGTGTTAACACATTGACCGCCATGACCACCGGCACGATAAACGTCAATGCGGAGATCATTTGGGTTGATTTCAATATCCGTTTCTTCGGCTTCTGGTAGAACAGCTACGGTAACGGTACTTGTATGAATACGACCCTGTGACTCAGTAACTGGCACTCGTTGAACGCGGTGAACACCAGATTCAAATTTTAGTTTTGAATAAGGAGCGTCACCTTTAACGCTAAAAATAACTTCCTTATATCCGCCGGTGTCATTTGCACTCTCGCTTAATAATTCGGTTTTAAAAGAGTGTGTTTCGCAATAGCGCAAATACATTCGATAGAGTTCGGCTGCAAAAAGACTTGCTTCGTCGCCACCAGCGCCAGCTCGAATTTCAATAATGATATTTTTTGAATCGTTTGGATCTTTTGGTGCGAGCATTGCAAAAAGCTCATCGTCAATTTTTTGTAAACTTATCGTTAGTTCCTCGGCTTCTTGTTTGGCAATCTCGGCAAGTTCGTCGTTTCCATTTGCGAGCTCACGAGCTTCGGCAAGGTTTTTCTCTAATTTTTCGCGTAAAGTCGCTTTTGCAATTAAATCCTCAAGCTCATTAAGGCGTCGATTCTTTGCCGGAAATTCAGGGTCACTATAGGCATTTAGTGAAGACAAAAAGGAAGTAATCTCGTTTTTCTCGAGCTGTAGTTCTGGCAAGTTGAGTGATATTTTTGTCATAATTTATATAAGGTTAATTGTATCAAAAAAAGAGACTATCATAAAGGATAAGTCTCTTTTTAAGAAAAACGCTATTTAGCAGCTTTTTTGGCTTTTGAAGTTTTTGCTTTGACGGCTTTGTTTGCAAGAGCAACCTTGCGAGCTTCAGCGGCAGCAAATTTTGCCTTGAATCGATCGACGCGACCTTCGGTGTCGATAATCTTTTCTTCACCAGTAAAGAATGGGTGAGAAGCTGAGGAAATATGGACTTTTACGAGTGGATACTCGTTGCCGTCTTCCCATTTAATAGTCTCTGTGCTTTGCGCAGTGGACTGGGTCAAAAACGCAAAATTAGCCGTTTCGTCGCTAAATACGACGGGGCGATAATCGGTTGGGTGTAATTTATTCTTCATAATCCGTACTATTTTATCCGGTTTATGACATTTTGTAAAGAGTATATTGAATAAGACAGCATAAAATATTATAAGTTGATTTGATAATTTTATGAGTTTTGATAAGAAAAAGTGTGTTATAAACCAAGTATTGCATATATGAAATATTATGATATAAATAGTAAATAGGACCTTAACAATTTAGTACTACTCCTGAGAACGGCGTAGTGTATTTAATTATATATTGAATATATTGTGCCGTTCTCAAAATGTACGCGGAGGGT
>CAZTKH010000025.1:3033-7822 GCA_964613925.1 uncultured Saccharimonas sp. (SeqCode) | reverse complement strand
ACAAACGATCGTGATAATCGTTTAAAGCGGACCGAATTAGTCTTTACTATCGAAGGAATTGAGGCAGAAATTGCAAATAAAAAAATGATTTTATCAACAGCTCAATTAATTCCACGCCGGAGTAACCTCAGGGTTGCAATCGGTTCTATCGTGGATCTAATCGATACCCACGGACAGCTTTTCAGATACAAGATAGTGGATACTGTGGAGGCGAACCCAAGTGACGGGAGAATTTCAAACCAAAGCCCATTAGGAAAGAGCTTGGTTGGTAAAACGATTCGAGACGTCGTCGAATGGGGAAACGGCATGAGAAGAAAGCACTTTCAATTAATAAGAATTCTGTAAATATTATTAAATACATAAAAAAATAAGAGGCGACTACAGCCTCTTATTTTTATTATTACATTTTATTTAGGCAACTATGCCAAGCAATGTCCAATCTCCATCGATGTTATCCGTCTTTAAAAGATAGTTTGCGATACCATCGGTTAGCGTAATAATTTCAGCTATGACGCTTCCTTGGCGAATTAAGCAGCGAATACCAGAATCTAAAAAATTGTAAGTTTGGCCTCTAAACTCCATTCGACGTGGATAGGCAACAAGGTTTTTTCGAAAGCCAATTGCCGTAATATTGACCTTTTCGTTTACATCAGTTCTCTTCATAATATGCCCCTCCATAAAGATACAAAATTTGATAAAAGAAAAATTAACCGGATAACATTTTCACAAATGTGAAATAACCAGCTGACGGACTTTAAAAAAGCAATTCAGATAGGAATCATAAAACCGTCTCGACTTATAATTCTTTTTCACCCGGTATTAACCACTGGCGAACTGATTTTACTTGGTGTAATTTTTGTATCGTTTATCGGAGCCTAAAAAGGGCGACAACGTAATATTGGCTTGTATAAGCCTGCAAGTGGAAAGGAATATATCCAGTACTTACATGACTATACCTAGTATACATTAGCGATTAGTTCAGTCGTCAATGCTTTGATATATGTAAAAAACACATCTAAGTCAACTTGTGTTTTTGGCAGATTAATCATAGACGTGATAAAATCTATATATAAATAAAGGGATATAAGTGTTTAAAAAACGTAATAAAGATAGCGGTATTTTATCAGGACGCCTTTCTGATTTTAGCTATGTCAGCGATAAGGACATTTATCTTGATAACGCCTGCCAAAGCATGCGTCCTAATGCTGTTATTGATGCATTGAACGACTACTACAAAACATATAACGCCTGCGGCGAAAGAGTAAAATACCAGTGGGGACAACAGGTTGATAAAAAAGTTGAATCAACAAGGGAAGCAGTCTTAGATTACCTAAGTCTTTCAAATAAAGAATATGCTTGTTCTTTTACACTAAACACGACCTACGGCCTAAATCTTATCCTCAAACAAATTCCCGGAGGATTATACGAAAAAGTTATCACTAGCGACATTGAGCATAATTCAGTATTCTTATCGACTATCGAAATTTCAAACCGATTAAAAATACCTCGCATTGTTCTAAATCGCTCTAACGACGGCAGTTTAATTTATGACAAAAACGATCTTCAAAAAGCAATTATAGTCGTTAATACAACTTCAAATATCGACGGAAGATTATTACAAAATATCAACCAATTAATTAAAGACGTCCACGAAATGGGCGGTATTATCATTATTGACGCCGCTCAAACCTTTGCACACCATCGCGAGCTTATAACAAACTGCAATGCCGATGCAATTTGCTTTTCCGGGCACAAAACCTATGCGTGTAGTATCGGGGTTATTGTTATTAAAAAATCACTTCTTAAATCTTTACAAATTATATTTGTTGGCGGCGGAATGGTTAGTGAAGTTAAAAAAGACGGCTATTCATTATTGCCAGAGGAAAATATGTCCAGTTGGCTCGAACCTGGATTACAATCTTGGGGTGAAATAATTAGCCTTGGACAAGCAATCAAGTGGTTGCAAAAAATTCGACCAAACAAAAAGTCGCCTTCAGAGTATATAAACGACCTATCGCAACAACTGTATGATGGGCTCAAATCAATTAGTGGCTTGATTATGATCAATAATGCGCCATCATCAACAATTAGTTTTTACAGTCCAAAAATTGACTCACATAGATTGGCCATATTTTTATCAGCTTCGGGCATTATGGCACGAAGCGGTTATTTCTGCTGTCATTACTATTTGCTCGAAAAAAACAAGTATCCACCACTATTAAGACTGTCAATTGGACTACACACAACTCAAAATGATATATCAAAGACACTTGAAGTTATAAAAAAATTTATATAAGGAAAAATTAAATGTTTTGCATAGCCGCTTTTATCGTTTTAGCAATTATCAGTATTTTTTCAGCTAGCCAACGCAAGCTAGCAAAAAAAGCTTGGGACTGCACACTCCACCGTATAACTTTTAGACCATGCGATACAAACTTTAAAGAAGAAGCAAAAAACAAACTACTTAGCCACGTTGCTGCAAAAACCCCAAAGTTAATCAAAATTGCCGACATAGGTATCGAAATCGCTTCATTTTTATTAGTAGTATTAACAGTCTGGAGCCTTCTCTCTGTCCTTTATAGTGGATTAAACTTATTCGTATGGGGAACCTGTAATCCAAGCGAAGCCTCTTCTTGTAGCATTAGCTCTGAGACATGCTCAATCGAAAAAGTCGATAAAAGCCTTTGGCAATACATTAGCGAAGGCAAGCCAATTGATTGGTTTTCAAATGGCGCTGGACAATTAATTAACACCTTTGCAAACATCCCTAACCGCTTAAAAAATTGGGATGCCAAAGAATATTTACCTCAAAATGTCACTTATTACCAAGCCTTTGATAGCTCAAAACAGACGGCCTTAGAGATTTTAGATCCAGGATGTGTCGTTTGTTCAAGATTATTTAGAAACATCAAAGAAGCTGAATTTGAAAAAAAATATAACCTTGCTTATGTAGCGTATCCAATCAAAAATCCATATCAAGAAGGTGAGTACAAATACAAAAACTCATACACAGTCACAAGGTACCTTGAAGCCATAAAAATTAATCCGCTAAATGGCGTTAGTACACCTGTCGATTGGCAAATTATCAAAAAAATATTTTTAGAAAATAATAGTGATGGTAAATCTTACCAAACCCTAATCAATGACGATCTTGACCAAACTCAAACAATCGAACTATTAAACAATTGGTTAAAAAATTTTGGTTATAGCGATCTGCAAATTGAAAAAATAACTACAACGGCCAACAGTCAAGAGGTTATCAATATCATTAATCAAAACTACGATATCGTTGAAAAGAAAATAGCAACCGTTAAAATTCCTTCAATAATTTTTAATGGCCAAAGGCATGACGGATTAATAGATATAAGTGCGCTAAAATAAAACTTATATTACATAGCCAAAAGAAGTAATTGCTACCAATATAAATGATGACAGTATTGAGATTGATCCAATAAATGGATGCTTCTGGTATCTAAAATATAAAAACCCATTTTTATTCCGAGCTTTGAATAAAGACAACTTAATTGTTATTGCCAATATCACAAAACCACATATCATTAGAACCATTTTAAATTCATCACTAAATTTTTGATAGGCTTTTACCGGAATTGATGTCATAATACCTTTTACCAAACCAACCATAACATCCGAATTTTTATCTAAATTAGTGCTAAGCATTTTATTGTCTGGTTGGATGTCATTATTTTCAACCACCATTGATATTTTTACAGACGAATTAATCGTTTTCTGTATCACATTAGATTCAAGTGGCGCGCCATACATAGCAACAACCAGTGTTTCATACCGGTCTCCAATATACCCATTAATAATTGCATAGCCAACATCTTGATACGAGTCATTTAGAATATTTTTTCTATGAGTTTCGCTATTCATCCAGCCATAAACAATTTGGCTCGAAGATTCATATCCTTTTGCCAAATTTTCTCCAGCAACTTGATATTTATAATTACTTTTTTCAATAAAATACCATGGCGAAGTGCCGTTTGGTGAATAATGATCCCAGTAATTATTAACTATCATATGGCTAGCTTTATCCCTAGCAGCTTCAGATAGTCTATCGTTTATAGCTAACGGCAATAGACCAACTTTTTGTCTTTGTTGATTGGTTACTAGATTAAGCTCATTAATATCAATTGCAACTTCCTCAATAGCGCCAACAAATTGATTATTAAATACTATATTAATACATAGTACAAAAATCAAAACTATATAAAATTTTTTATTTTTGCTGCGTAAACATATAGTCATTACAAACTCCTTAATCGTCAGAGTAGTAATGCCTATATGTAAATTATCAGATTTATAAATATCTCAAATAAAACATATAAACAAAAAGTGTAGGTCCGGTTACGCTACTAGCTCCATATATACCAAGCGTCCAAATACGGTATATACATCGTTGCTTACACTACTACTCGATTATTTTAATGTTATAACTATAATCTATGAAATATTAATTCTTATAAAAACAAAAACCCAGGTAACCAAAACCTAGGTGCATCAATAAAAAAGATGTATTAGGTGGTTACGCTACTAGCTCCATATATACCAAGCGTCCAAATACGGTATATGTGTCATCGCTTCAATACTTCATAAATTTCTTCTAAACAGGTGCTAGAAAGATATTCTTTCCTACGACTATAATATCAAAATAATTAAGCATATACAATATTTAAGATATAAAGATTATGTTAATAACAAATAATTTGATACAATTAATGTACGATGTCATATTACCAAAAAACCGTTAAGCAAACATTAGACGAAC
>CAZTKH010000025.1:0-2933 GCA_964613925.1 uncultured Saccharimonas sp. (SeqCode) | reverse complement strand
AATTAATGTACGATGTCATATTACCAAAAAACCGTTAAGCAAACATTAGACGAACTGAATTCAAACGAGATGGGACTTTCAACAATCGAGGTTGAAGAATTAACAAATCGTTACGGCTTAAATGAAGTCAAAATAAAAGGCACGCCACTTTGGAAAAAAATCATTGAACCATTTGCAAGTATTTTTATGTTAATTTTGTTTATTGCCGCTCTTGTAAGTTTTATTCAAGGTGAATTATTCGAATCAATTGTAATTTTAGTAATAATCGCCTCAAGTGCAATCATTTATTACATACAACAAATCTCAACAGAAAGAATTCTAAAAGCACTTCAGAAACATTCTTCTTTAAAAGTTGACGTACTAAGAGATCATAAATTTGTCGAACTTGATGCTATATATCTAGTACCTGGCGATATTATTATGGTTAGAGAAGGTGATAAAGTACCGGCCGATGCTAGAATAATAACATCCAATTCATTACGCATCGATGAATCTCAACTTACCGGCGAATCAACTCCGATTGATAAAAACACAGACGCATTAGACAACAAAAAAGAAATTTATGAGCAAACTAATTGTCTTTTTCAAGGGTCTTTTGTAATTAGTGGAGAAGCAAAAGTTGTTGTTACGGCAACCGGAAACGATACTGAATTTGGGCAACTTGCAGTCATGGCCACCGGCGAAATCGATCAAAGTCCAGTGCAGGCAAAAATAAATAAGCTAATAAACCAAATTATCATCGTTATTTTTATCTTGGCAATAATAGCCCTTGCTTTATCTCTGTATCGCGGAATTAGCCTGGCGGATAGTATTAGTTTTGTTTTGGCACTTTCAGTTAGTGCCGTTCCTGAAAGCCTCCCCGTGGCTATTACAATCATTTTGGCTTTGGGGATGCGGCGTATGGCTCTTAAAAAAGCTTTAGTAAGAAATATGCGCGCTATTGAAACGATTGGTATTATTACGACTATTGCAACTGATAAAACTGGAACGCTAACAAAAAATAAATTATCAGTCTTAGATATTTGGCAAATAAATGAAAATAATTTTAATGAAATAATATCTAAATCAACAAATATTAGCACTGGAAAGGTTTTTGATCCGCTAGATATTGCTTTATCAGAATACTCAAAAACATCCAGAAAAAATATTCCAGAAAAAGTTATTCCATTTGATCCAGTTTTATCAATGAGCGGAAATATTTGGAAAGAGGATAGTGCATATTGTATTTATGCCAAAGGCTCGCCGGAAGCAATCATTGAAAAATCCAAACTATCAAAACAACAAGTTATTCAAGCAAACGAAAAACTTGAGGAATTATCAAAAAATGGCTACCGCGTTATTGGCTTTGCTCACAAAAATGTATCAATCGACTCAGACAACTATTTTGAAAAAGACGAATTTATATTTGATGGTTTTGTTGCTGTAGCAGATATTTTGCGACCTGAGGCAAAAAGTGTTATCCAAAAAGCGATTGATGCCGGCGTAACAGTTAGAATGATTACTGGCGATCATTTTGAAACCGCCTATCATATTGCAAAGGAGTTAGGCATGGCATCGTCTCGTGAACAAATTTTCGACAGTCGATTAATGAGCAAAATGAGTGATGAAGAATTAGAAGAAAAAATTGATAGCATTCGAGTATTTTCTCGTGTTATTCCTGAAAACAAACATCGTATTTTAGCTATACTTAAAAATAAAAATATCACCGCTATGACCGGCGACGGCGTTAACGACGTCCCTGCGTTAACCAATGCTCATGTTGGTATTGCTATGGGCAGCGGCACAACAATCGCCAAAGAAGCCGGCGATATCATTTTGATGGACAATAATTTTAAAAGCATCGTTGAAGCCATTCATGAAGGTAGGACTATATATTCTAATATCAAAAGAATGTTAGTTTATCTATTATCAACTAACGCTGGCGAAGTAATCGTTTCAATCGGTGCTTTGATTATTGGCATACCAATCCCACTTACGCCAGTCCAAATTCTTTGGGTAAATTTAGTAACCGACTCACTAACCGTCATACCGCTAGGGCTTGAGCCAGGTGAAAAACGAAATATGAAACGACCGCCCCAAAAACCGAACGCACCACTACTTAGTAAATTTATGATAACAAGAATCATTATAATCGCCCTAACTATGGGAATCCTAACTCTTGGCGTATATAGCCATTACTTAACAACATTTGGTGAAAGCTATGCTCGCACATTAGCATTTTGCGCAATCGTCGTTATGCAATGGGCAAGTACGTTATGCGCTCGAAGCGACTACGAACCTCTAATAATTCGCATGGGTAAGAAAAACATTCCATTATTTTTTGGAATAGTCGCAGCAATAATATTGCAGTTTGTTGCATTGTTTAGCCCTCTAGGCCAATATCTAAACGTAACGACAGTAAAAATTGGCGACATATTCCTAGTTAGCGTTATATCATTCATAATCCCAATAATCATCATCGAATTACATAAATTACTTGGAAGAATATTTTTCAACAAAGGCAGTAAGCCAATCAAAATAAATCTTTAATATTATAATAATTCTTTATAGCTAACATAAAATATTTTTGCAAATAAATACTGCACAACAAAAGAAATTAAAGATAAACCGAATAACCAAAGACTAGCATAAAAAGCTATTTCATAAGGTACCATCTGTTTATCTAATAATTTTGACGACAATGACAATATTAAAGGCAGTGTTATTAAACTAGATTTTGCGATTATTGCTAATTTTACAGATAATTTAAAGCGGCGAGTTTTGGTATCTTTCTTTTTTTGAACATTTAATATAATCGGCGCTAAATTTTCAGCAGTTTCATTTACGACTTTTGAGCCAGATTTTACAATTGTTAATGGAATTTTTATTAAACAATAAACAGTCAACACAATCATTAAAACGATAATTATTCCCATAAAAATAACTGCAAAAAT
>CAZTKH010000024.1:0-7936 GCA_964613925.1 uncultured Saccharimonas sp. (SeqCode) | reverse complement strand
ATTATCGTTGCTAGCGTAAAAACAGCTTCAGCTACTGGTTTAGTAAAAAGAAAATCAGTCGTAAAAGCAGTTGTTGTTAGGACTCAAAGAAGGATTCAACGTAAAGATGGCTCAACTATCGCTTTTGACGATAATGCAGCTGTAATTATTGGTGATGATAAAATGCCACGCGGTACTCGTGTCTTTGGACCAGTACCACGTGAACTTCGTGATTTGGGCTATGCAAAGATTATTAGCTTAGCACCGGAGGTACTATAATGAAAACTACTAAAAAAATTCTTAAAGGTGATATTGTAAAAATCATTTCTGGCGCAAAAAAAGGCGTAACTGGAAAGGTTTTACAGGTTGTAAATAAGAAAAATGCCCTATTAATTGAAGGTATTGGTAATATTCATCGTACTGTAAAGCCATCACGACAGAATCCACGCGGCGGTCACCTCGATATTCATGTTCCGACTCCAATTTGCAAAGTTGCATTAGTTGTTGATGAAAAAACTAATAAAACTAGCCGAATTGGTTTAGTAAACAATACCGAGGGCAAGACAGTTCGTGTCGCTCGACAATTAAAAAATAAGGAGATTAAGTAATGGTCAAAAAATCACTTACTTCAGCGACTCCTCGCCTGAAAGCCTTATACAAAGAAAAATTTGTAAAGGAACTACAAGCCGAATTAAAGCTTAGTAACGTTCATCAAGTCCCAAAGCTTGAAAAAATTGTGATTAGCTCAGGAATTGGCAAGAACAAAGACGACAAGCGCTTCTATGAAGTAGTAAAAAACACAATCACAAAAGTTACTGGTCAAGCACCAGTTGATCGTATGGCAAAAAAATCAATTGCAGCATTTAAAATTCGTGCTGGTCTAAACCGAGTTGGTATATCTGTTACTCTACGCGGTGCAAGAATGTATGAATTTCTTGATCGATTCGCAAATATTTCACTGCCACGTGTTCGTGACTTTCACGGCGTAGGCGCAAAAAGTTTTGATAAATTAGGTAATTATAGCATTGGTATTATCGACCAATCAATTTTCCCAGAACTTACTTTTGAAGAAACTCAAGTTACACATGGTTTACAAATTACTTTTGTAATTTCTGGTGGCAGCGCTGATTACAGCAAGGCTTTACTTGAAAAATTTGGTTTACCATTTGAAAAACAAGGAGAAAAACGATAATGGCTAAAACATCTGCTATTGCTCGTGATTTAAAGCGTAAAAATATGATTAAAAAATACGCTGCTAAGCGAGCTGAATTGAAAGAAATGGGTGACCTTGAAGGTTTGGCAAAATTACCACGAAACAGCTCTCCAACTCGTTGGAAGAACCGCGATGATCTTACTGGTCGTCCACGTGCCTATATGCGCCGATTTGGTTTAAATCGTATTAACTTCCGTGAAAAAGCCTCAAAAGGCGAAATTCCGGGTATAACAAAGAGTAGTTGGTAGGAAAGGAATAAGAACTATGACATTACAATCTACAGATCCAATTGCCGACCTACTAACTCGCATTCGAAACGCGATTATGATCGGCAAAAATGAAGTTAAAGTACCAGCAAGCAAATTAAAAATTGCAGTTGCGAAAGAACTTAAAAAAGCAAACTACCTCAACGAAGTTAAGGTAGAATCAGCAAAGCCTCGCGATATGTTGGTAATTTCTATCAACAAAGATGGCGAAAATGCTACCATTAATGAAATCAAGCGAATTTCAAAACCAGGCCGACGTATTTATGTTGGCGCTGCTGAAATTCCACGAGTAAAAAATGGTCGTGGCTTAGTCTTGATTAGCACAAGTAAGGGTATTATCACTGGCCAAAAAGCTATCAAAGAGAAGCTCGGCGGCGAATTAATACTTGAAGTATATTAATTTATTAAATTCGTTTTAACGAAAGGAAACATATGAGTCGAATCGGAAAACTACCAATTGACATTCCTGCCGGCGTGACAATCACGATCGATTCAAATGTCGTAACTGTAAAAGGCCCAAAAGGCCAGCTTACGGTGCCTCATTTGAGCGATGTAACTGTTGCCCAAGAGAATAATCAAATTATTGTCACAAGAAAAGATGATGAATTTGTTGCAAAATCTCAGCATGGTCTACAGAGGACATTAGTAAACAATGCCATTAATGGTGTTACTAAGGGCTATGAGAAAAAGCTTGAAGTAAACGGTGTTGGTTTTAGGGTAAATGGTGGTGGAAGAAAAATTGAGATGTCTCTCGGTTTTTCACATCCAGTTGTTTATGAAGCACAAGAAGGTATTAACCTTACTGTTGAAAAGATGACTATTACCGTAAGTGGCATTGACAAACAGGCTGTTGGTCAAACTGCTGCAGAGATTAGATCACTTAAAAAGCCTGAGCCATACAAGGGCAAGGGTATTAAATATGTTGATGAAGTATTACGCCACAAGGCTGGAAAGGCTGGTAAATAATATGGCTAATTTTGCAAAAAAATTAATTAATTTAGGTCTTCGTAAGTCTCGTGTTCGAGCAAAGATATCTGGGACTGCCGAGCGACCACGCCTAAGTGTAACAATCAGCAACAAGCATATCGTTGCACAAATCATCGATGACGTTAACCAGCTCACTTTAGTATCTAGCACGACTGTTGGTACGAAACAAACTGGCACAATGACTGAAAAAGCTGCTTTTGTTGGTGCTGATATTGCCAAGAAAGCTAAAAAAGCAAAAATTAACGCTGTAGTGTTTGATCGAAATGGTCGTCAGTATGCTAAGCGACTAAACGCATTTGCAGAAGCTGCACGCGGGGAAGGTTTGGAGTTCTAATATGACCGAGAATACTAATTTTTCAAAATCTGATTCACGATCTGCAAAATCAAATGATAGACGCGCTCGTGATCAGCAGTCTGCTGAACCAAAACAATATGAAGAAGTTACTATTTGCGTTGATCGAGTTTCTCGCGTAGTAAAAGGTGGACGTCGCTTCCGCTTTAAGGCGCTAATCGTTGTTGGCGACCGTAAAAATAAAGTTGGTGTTGGTGTTGCCAAGGGTGCAGACGTTCAGGTTGCGATTGCCAAAGCTACCGAAGTTGCTAAAAAGCACATGGTAACAGTTGCAATCAACAAAGGTACAATTCCACATGACTCTGAAGTTAAACTTGCCGGCGCTCGCGTTTTGCTAAAACCAGCCGCTCCAGGTACTGGTATCATTGCTGGCGGCGTTGTTCGTTCAATTATCGGCACAACTGGAATTACTGATTTATTGTCAAAATCACTAGGTTCAACCAACAAGGTTAACATTGCTTATGCAACCGTTGAAGCTCTTCGCAGCCTCGTTCCAAAAAGTGAATGGCTAAATTCTGAAGAAACTAAAGCTTTAAAGAAAGCTCCTAAAGAAGTTAAGGAAACATCCACCGTCGCTAAAGCTAAGGAGGATAAAAAATAATGACTAAGTATAATGAATTAAACGTCACTGCTTTAAAAAACAAGAAGCGAGTTGGCCGAGGTATTGCATCTGGTCAAGGTAAAACTGCCGGACGTGGTACAAAAGGTCAAAAAGCTCGAACTGGACACAGTCAGGTTAGAGCAACATTTGCTGGTGGATCTGGATCTTTGGTTCGACGAATTCCAAAGTCAAAAGGCTTTAAATCAATCCACGCTTCAGCACAGGTTGTTTACCTAGACCACTTAAACGTCTTTCCTGGTAAAAAAGTTGACAACTTTAGCTTGTTTGAAGCTGGTTTGATCTCAACTCCATACCAAGCAGTTAAAATCATCTTAAGAGGCGATTTGACTGAAAAAGTTGACGTATTTGTATCTGGTGCAAGTAAAAGCGTAAAGGCAGCTATCGTTAAAAACGGTGGAACTTTCGTTAAAACTGCTGTACCATTAGAAGTAAGCAAAAAGCAAGAAAAAGCTGTTAAATAGCTTGTTGTAGCTTGTCAGGGCATCGTTCGGTGCCCTGCAAAGTGGCAAGAATCTATCACATTAATTACTAGAGAGGGTAAAGAGTAAAAAATGAATTGGAAAACAATTTTAAAATCTTTGAAAAATCGCGATATGCTAAAACGCGTATTGGCTTTACTTGGTATTATTGTTATTTATCGCTTTTTAGCTCACATTCCAGTACCTCTCGCATCGCCATCTGCCCTAAAGGATGTTATTGCAAATATCGTTGCTTCGACTGACTTTGGTGGTTTTTTGAATCTATTATCTGGTGGTACGTTAACGAGTTTGTCAATTATTCTTGTCGGCATGAGCCCATTTATTACAGCTTCTATTATCACTCAATTGATGACCAAAGCCGTTCCAAAGCTTGAAGAGCTTCACAAAGATGGTGAATCTGGACGACGAAAAATTAATCAGTGGACGCGAATCATTGCTGTTCCATTGGCTATCGTTCAGTCAATTGCTTATATCTTTATTCTTCGTCAAACTGTTCTTGCTGGCAATACAACGACTGCGCTCGATTCGTCTCTATATGGCTGGATAGTTGCTGTAATTGCCATGACGGCAGGTTCGATTATCTTAATGTGGCTAGGTGAATTAATCACCGAACAGGGAATTAGTAACGGAATTTCATTAGTTATCTTTGCTGGTATTGTTAGTGGTTTGCCCGACAATATGGCAACAATTGGTAAATCTTTGGTTGACACAACCGCTGGTGGTTTAAATGTATTTGGTTGGTTTACGCTACCTGTTAATCCAACAACATTCTGGGTCTCTCTGGCGATGCTAGCTTGCGGACTTATAATCCTGTACGTACTTGTAAAAATTAATGAAGCGCAAAGAATTATTACTATTAATTATGCCAAGCGCGTTCATGGAAACACTAGTTATGGTGGCATTAAGAGTATTCTGCCGATTAAATTATTATCCGCCAACGTTATTCCAATTATCTTTGCCGTGTCATTTTTGTCACTACCGGCCTTTGTCGGACAAATTTTAGTTGCCGGTGGTACATACAAAGAACTTGGCAATAGTATGATTTCACTATTTCAATCGCCAAGTACCTCAGGCGCCTTTACTGGAGCTTCCTGGCAGGCATTTATCTATCCGATAACGTATTTTGTATTAGTCATTGCTTTTACGTATTTTTACACCGGAGTTGTATTTAACTCAGGCGAGATATCCGAAAACTTGCAAAAACAAGGCGGTTTTATCGAGGGCGTTCGTCCTGGTAGTCAGACTGAAAAGTTTTTATCAAAGACTGTTAATCGATTGACGCTTTACGGATCGTTATTGCTTGGACTTATTGCAATAATGCCTTTTGCTGGTGAATATATCCTATTCAATGTAGCTGGTATTAGTAATAGTAGTTTATCAATTAGCGGCACTGGTATATTGATTGTTGTTTCTGTGGCACTTGAATCTTTGAGGCAGATTAACTCTCGTGCTCTAATGGTCACTTATGACGAGTATAAGTAGACAAAATTAAATATTAGTTATATAGTCTATTAATTATCTGCACGTTAAAATATTTACGTAATGCACTAAACATCAGAGCAGTTCACTAATTTAGATAAGATTATCCAAGTTATTGTACTGTTCTTGATGCACGCATTAACAGTAGATAAAAAATGGAGGATTGTAGTTATGCCAAAAGCAACAGAATCCCATCGTGAATTAAGACAGGAAAGTAAGATCCGCTCTGCAATGTCTGAGATGTCGCAAGAAAGTGGCACATTAACAGACGATGACCCGGAATCGACAGACGACGGCCCACGACGAACTACTACGCCTAGTTTATTAAATCGTATTGCTTATTTTTGGTCCAGAAGGGTCACACACCAAGAGGTTGAGCTTGATAAAGATTACCTTGGTATTGAGGATGATAATGACAACAATATATATCACTCAATTACCAATCGGCGACCAAAGCAACCAGCCATCTAATAACTTACGCACCTTACTTCATCTACGTGCAGGATGAAGATTATAAGACCGTTACGGTATAAGTAACGGTCTTTTTCAATGGCCGATAATTGACAAAAACCTTATGCAGAATATATAATCAAAATTATCAAAGTAAACACAAATATGTTATTTGAAATAATAACTAAATATGTCTTTACGTATCTTTATTTATGGTGTATAATTACGAGTTGTAGCTTATGACAAATTTAAAAGAAGTAATTAAATTGCAAGGTAAGGTAGTGGAAGCATTGCCTAATACTCAATTTAAGGTGCAACTTGAAAATGGTCATTGCATAATCGCTCACATTTCGGGTAAGATGCGCAAGCATTATATTCGTCTTGTGCCAGGCGACAAGGTGGAAGTTGAGTTAACCCCTTATGATCTCACAAAGGGTAGAATCACTTTCCGTCTTAAAGATTAAATATTAATTTAACTAAGGTGAACAGGAGTTTTTAAAACGCTAATGAAAGTTCGTGCTAGTGTCAAAAAAATTAGTCCTGATGATCAATTTGTACGCCGAAAAGGCATACTAAGGATCATTAACAAGAAAAAACCTAAAAACAAGCAAAGGCAGGGTTAAGCATGGCTCGAATCTCTGGGGTTACAATCCCTTCAGAAAAGCAAGTGCAGATCGCTTTGACGTATATTTACGGCATCGGTCCAAAATTTGCATCGACCATCCTTGCGGCGGCAAAAATTGAGCCGACCACTCGGGTGAAAGATCTCACCGAGGCTGAAGAACAACGTATTCGTGATATAGTTGACAAAAACTATGTCGTTGAAGGTGATTTACAGCGTCGCGTGACTAATAATATTAAACGCCTAAAAGATGTGAATTCATATCGCGGGCTAAGACACAAAGCAGGTCTTCCTGTTCGTGGACAACGTACTAGAACTAACGCCAGAACTCGCAAGGGTAAGGGTGTTGCAGTTGGTGGTGCACAAAAGAAAGCAGCTTCTAAGACTTAGAAAGGAATTTTAGATTATGTCAGAAGATATTAAAACTACTACTTCCGAAACAGTCTCAGCTTCAGCTTCCACGGCGCCAGCTAAAACTACTAGGAAAAAACAACGACGATCAGTTCCAACTGGTCAACTTCACATTCAAGCAACTTTTAACAATACTATTGTAACTTTTACTGATAAATCTGGTAACGTCCTCGCTTCTTCAAGTGCTGGCGCAACAGGGTTTAGAGGTAGCAAAAAAGGTACGGCTTATGCATCTCAGATTACAGCTGAAAAAGTTGCTGAAATTGCTAAAAATCAATTTGGCGCACGTTCAGTTGACGTTTTTGTTAACGGCGTAGGCCTTGGTCGAGATTCTGCAATTCGCGCAATGAGCGCATTTGACATCTCGATTGATAGTATTAAGGACACAACAGGCGTGCCTCATGGCGGTGTTCGTCCAAAGAAAGCAAGAAGGGTATAACATATGGCACGAGATACTGCTCCAATTGTTAAACAAAGCCGACGCGAGGGCTTCGCTCTCCATCCAAAGGCTTTCAAAGTTATGGCAAAAAAGACTGGCATTCCAGGAATGCATGCCGGTGGCCGACAAGGTAAATCAAGCCTATATCTAACTCAACTTCGCGAGAAGCAAAAAGTTAGAAGGACTTATGGTCTACTTGAAAAGCAATTTGCAAGATTGATGGACGAAGCTGTTCGTATGAGCGGCAAAAACGCACTACCTGGTGAAGTTCTTCTTCAATTGCTTGAACGACGTCTTGATAACGTTATTTACCGCGCTGGTTTAGCAACTAGCCGACGAGCCGCTAGACAGCTAGTTGGTCATGGACACTTTATGCTAAACGGCCGACGAGTTAATATTCCTTCAATTCGTGTCAAAATTGGCGACGAAATT
This sequence comes from uncultured Saccharimonas sp. (SeqCode), assembly GCA_964613925.1. GTDB lineage: Bacteria > Patescibacteriota > Saccharimonadia > Saccharimonadales > Saccharimonadaceae > UBA1547. The sequence goes on along the minus strand of CAZTKH010000024.1, from coordinate 205 downwards.
GTCGTTCGACAAAAAAGCTCAAAATCTGGCTATTTTGCTCAGATTGACGATATTACGAAAAATTCATTCCAGGGCCCACTAAGCTGGCTTAAAAGCGATCCAAAGGAATTGACAATATCAATTACTGGATTGCCAAAGCGAGAAGAGGCCGAAGCAGAAATTAAAGAACAACTAATCGTTGAGTATTACTCACGTTAAAGGGTAA
>CAZTKH010000023.1:0-8725 GCA_964613925.1 uncultured Saccharimonas sp. (SeqCode) | reverse complement strand
CAAAAGTATAACTATCTTATTCATCACCCAAATCAGGCCCACCACCTAATTCGCTAATATCTGAAATTAGCACATCGCGTGGTCTTGCACCATCCGGAGGCCCAATTAAACCCTGGTCTTCCATATTTTCAATCAAACGTGCTGCCCGGGCATAACCAATCCTTAGGCGGCGTTGTAGCAAGCTAGCACTAGCCTTGCCGCTATTAATAACAACCTGCACAGCTTCTTTAAACATAGCATCTTCATTAGCGCCACCATCATAATCCATTACAACACCGCCCTTACCATTTAATTGGACAGGTTGGCTAACAACTTCGTCGTTATAAATAGTTGGGGCTTGCATACGCAAATGATCAGTAATCTTGTTAATTTCTTCATCAGTTACCCACGCGCCCTGAATACGCTTTGGTTTACCCATATTAGCGGTCAAGAATAACATATCACCCTGGCCTAACAATTTTTCAGCACCACCTTTATCCAAAATAATTCGGCTATCAAGTTGAGAAGCCACAGTAAAAGCAATACGCGCCGAAATATTAGTCTTAATTAAACCGGTAATAATGTCAGCTCGTGGACTCTGCGTCGCCAAGACAAGATGAATACCAGATGCTCGTCCCTTTTGAGCCAACCTTGCGATTAACGCTTCAACGTCACGCGCTGCCGCCATCATAAGGTCCGCCAACTCATCAATCACGATAACAATATAAGGCATCGCACCATTTTCATGTTCTTGAGGATCGCCAAACTCATCGTTAATAGTAATTTTGCCGCCATTTGACTGCATTTTTTGGTTATAAGTTTTAATATCTTTAACCTGAGTTTCGGACATTAATCGATAACGACGTTCCATCTCGTTTAGCGCCCATTTCAAAGCACTAACAGTTTTCTCTGGCTCGGTAATAATTGGCGTCAAAAGATGTGGAATATTTGCATATTGTGTCATTTCAACTTGCTTTGGGTCGACCAAAATCAAACGCATTTCACTTGGACTATTTCGATAAAGAAGGCTTGTTAACAAAGTATTAATCATAACCGATTTACCAGAGCCAGTTTGACCAGCAATAAGAAGGTGCGGCATCTTGTTAAGCTCGCCAATTACTTCTTCGCCAGCAATATCCTTACCAACCGCAAAAGCTAATGGCTCAGTACAAGTTTTCCATTTTTTACTAGATAGAATTGAATAAAGCCTTACATCAGCAGATTTATAGTTTGGCACTTCGATACCAACTACGCTCTTACCAGGAATTGGCGCCTCAATACGTAAACTCTGCGCCGCTAAATTCAAAGCGATATTTGTCTCAAGCGCCGTAATACGAGTTAGCTTCACTCCGCTCGGTGGTCGAAGCGTAAATTGAGTAACGCGCGGACCAATATTTGCCCCCTCCATTTCAACATCTATATCAAATTCACTTAGAGTATTTTTAATAATCAAAGCGTTTTTATTAATATCGCCGGCATCTGGCGGTGATTGCCGCTTATCCAATAGCTCAAGGCTTGGCGATTTCCAGTTTGGATCGCTTACTGTTACAAGTGCAGTCTGCGACTCTTCAATAACTTTATCTTTTGAAGAATTTGTCACCGCACCTTGACGCATAAAGCGTTTCTTGCCAGAATCGCTATCGTTATCTGTTAATGGCGAATTTAGCTTGAAATTGCCCATCGAAATTTTTGGACTATCCAAGACAGCGGCATTACGCATAACTTTGACATTAGAATCATGCTCGGATGAATCACGACGACTTAATTCCCATAGTTTTTTGATAATCGTAATTGGTGAAACTCTCAATATAAACAACAGCGTAAAAATTATTAACAAGACATAGATAAACGCTGCGATTCCTTGATTTACCAACAATAAGACGCCTGAATTAATTTGATCACCGATAAAACCACCCGTCGTTTGGCCATTGGCATTTTTAAGAAGACCAAATAGCGCCGAAAACCACAAAATTGAAGAAACGGTCGCAATTTTCATAACAATCGGCAAGCGGTTGTTCTCTGCCCTAAAAGTTTCGACCGCAACATAGATAAATATTGCCGGCAAAACATACATGGCATAGCCAATAATTGCCATCGTCGCCGAGTGCATCCACTCCAAAACCGGCCCACCAGCCTTAAACCAAGCAATTACAAACAAAATTGAAATAGCGATTAATGCAACCGCTCCGACCTGTGACCAAAAACCATCAGGTAGATTATGCCTAGGCGATGACCTGTCGATTTTATGTTTTTTGTGTGATTTTTTTCTTTTTGCCATATATTTACCCTATTATAAAGCGCTTATTAAACTAATTAAAGATATTATACTCTTAAAATATAATATTTGGTGTCCTAAGATAAAATAAGTCAACTTATATTACCGCTCACATAGGCATATTATATCCGTAGAATATAATACTTCACCATTATGGACAAAATAATTTATTTTATCTTGTCCCCTCACATAACTATATTATAGCAAATTTTACTACATTTTGCAAGTGGCAGGGCTATTTTTGATTCTAGTAGCCTCGATAGTCGCGGCCAGTTTTTGGCTCTGAATCTTCATCATTATCTTTTTTTGGAAGCTGGAAAGTATTTGGAGTAACCGGTTTAATGAATCGGCTTTGGCTTGGTTGGTTTTCTACACCCTGATTATTAGTAAATTGACGATTTTTATTATTGTGCATATTTGGATTATTATTACCACCACCGCCAATCTCGTTAATAACTGGGATAACAATTGGGGTTCGACGGGTTTGATCATACAAAATGTGTGAAATTTCTTCTTTTAGCTCTTTTTTAATTACATCAAGATCAACATGCTTGTTGTTAAAGCTAAATGCCACCTTTTGTTTAAGATACTGACGGATTGTGCCCATCAACTCTTCACTGTCTCTTAGGTAAATAAATCCGCGGCTGATAATATCCGGGCTAGTCAACAAGCGACCCGTACCCTTTTGGACAGTCAGTACAACGATAAACATACCCTCTGTTGACATATGAATACGGTCTTTTAGCACAACTTCAGACACAATCGCACCGCTGTCATCATACATAACACCGCCAACCGGCACTCGGCCAGTTTTTCTAGCTCCATTAACAGATACTTCCAAAACATCGCCATTATCACAAACAAAGATATTTTCGCGTTTAACTCCAGCGACTTGTTCGGCAATCTCAGCACTATGAACTAACATATGAAATTCACCGTGAATTGGCATATAGTAAGTTGGATTTAAAGCGTTAATTAACTTAACATGCTCGTCGTATTGAGCATGCCCTGAAATGTGAAGTGGTCCAATACCAGTTAGGTGCGTTCGGCCATTCTGAATTACGTCACTGCCTTCGCGCATCAAACCATCAACTGTATGTGCAACATATTTTTCATTGCCAGGAATTGGATTCGAGCTAAAGACAATTACGTCACTGCCCTTTGTCTTAATATATTTATGTGAGCCACTTGCCATACGATTTAATACAGCACTAAACTCACCCTGGGAACCAGTACAAATAATCGTTACTTTACTATCTGGAAGTTTTACTAAATCTTCCATTTTCATAACAACGTCTTTTGGAACAGAAATAATACCAGTTCGAAGCGCCACCTCGAGATTTTGAATCATGCTAAAACCAGCGAAGGCAACTTTTCGGTCATGTTCCTTGGCTTCATTCAAAATCGCCTGCATACGATGAACTTGGCTACTAAAACAGCTGATAATAATTCTACTACCATGATATTTATCCATAATTTGGCCGATACTCTCTTGAATATCGAATTCACTATATTCGTTAGTTCCATGCGATTCACAGTTAGTTGATTCGTTCATCATTAACAAAATGCCCTCTTTAGCAGCGATTTCGGTAATTCTTTCTAGATCAAACTTCTTGCCATCAATTGGGTTTTCTTCAAAACGCCAGTCACCACTGTGATAAATAACACCCAATGGTGTACGAATAACAATCGCAGCACAATCTGGAATGGAGTGATTTACTCGAATAAATTCAATACTAAAGCTATCACCAATGCTAATTTGCTGGTGTTCTTCTGGCACAACCTCACGAAAGTCTGGAATGTAGTCGTCGTCAGCTTCTTCCAAACTTTTCTGAATCATACCTAAGGTAAATTTTGTACCATAAACTGGAACCTGAAGCTTGCTAGCTAAATGTCTAAACGCACCAATGTGGTCCAAGTGGGCGTGTGTAAACACCCAAGCCCGAACACGATGTTTGTTCTCTTCAAGATAAGTTATATCTGGCACAATATAGTTGATGCCAGGATAGTCTGGACCAGGGAACAAAAATCCACAGTCAACAACGATAATATCATTGTCATATTCAATAGCTGTCATGTTTTTGCCAATACCCATTTCGCCAGCGCCACCAAGTGGAATTATACGAATTTTTGGACCATTGAAACGGGGTTGTTTTTTACTTTCCGCAATACTGTATTGAATGCCATTATAGCCGTTATAGACAGATTTATTAACCGGCACATTAATAACGTGCTGGCTAGCGCGTAGATTAACATTTTCATTAGTCCGGCGCTGAGCTCTAAAAGCCTCACCTTTTCGTGTTGAGGTACTATTTAAAATTGTATTTTCTGACTTTTGTTTAACATGCATTGGCCTTTTGCTAAGGTCGTCTGCTTGAACATTTGCGAGTCGTCTTTGACCCATATTTTATTTTTCTCCTTTTTCCGAAAATTCCTATAAATTTCGGGTTTCTATTACTTATTATTTTTTTATTAACGATATAATTTTTGGTAATTTTGCAAAATCTTCAATGAGAGTACTTCGCATACTACCGTTATATAAAGCTGCAGCTGGATGATAAAGTGGTACAATAACTAGTTTTTTATCGCCAAAATCTATATCCATCGGCCCACCATGAATTGCACTAATTTTTTGTCCAGGAATAAAATATTCCATGCTGTGCCTGCCTAGTGTCACCACAAGTTTAGGTTGTATGACCTCAAGCTGACGCACCAAATATGGCCAAAAAGCCTCTTTTTCATTGGGGCTAGGATCACGATTTTTTGGTGGTCGATATTTTACTATATTTGTAATATAAATATCTTTTCGTTCCATACCAACACTCGCCAACATTTCATTTAAAAATTTGCCAGCAGCACCGATAAACGGCAATCCAGTTTCATCTTCATTTTTTCCAGGTGCTTCACCAATAAATACGATATCGGCGTCTAAATTCCCATCACCTATGACGAGATTTTTGGCTTCTCGTGCCAAATCTGGGCAGACATTATTGTTTATAATATCTGCCCTAATCTGGTCAAGAAGCAGCTTTTTCTTATTCATCATATGCTATTACAAGACTTCGTTTAGTAATTTAATCTTAGCATATAGATAACAAAAAAGCAATTTAATCTTCTATTGCTGGAGTCCAAGGCGTCGCATTATCACTCTTTTCAACTTTTATAGATTTTATCCAATATTCCACACCAGCTCTGTCTGGATAGTAATAAAAATTCACCGTTGAACCAGATATGCGACTTATTATTGCCGAGCCGGTGTATGTTCCCCATGTTGTTCCAATATTAGCACTAAGCATATTAGAAATTACCGCAGCACTATCGTTAAGAGTAAACCTAAGAGCAACGCTTTCGGAAGCCTTAGCAAAAAACGACACTTTTACGGTATCGCCAACTTGATAATTTTGTACAATCGATAAATAATTTGCCTGATAAACCCATTGGGCATTTACGTGTAAAACATTGCCGTGTATTGGGTCAGCTACAATTTCTTTTACCGATCCAGTTCCCGTACCACTTGGAATATAATCCATTCGACTACGCTTAAGTAAATTTCTTCCACCAGGCGAAGGCACTGTATCGTTAGTAAGGTTGTAGCTTAACTCTCCACTCGTAGCCGTTAAAGAAAAAGATTTTGGGTTAGTGTTATTATTTACCGCATATTGATATGTCGTACCAGAGCTACTTTTTAAACATATTTCACTATTTAAAGTAATCGGACATTTTACTGCGGTTGGATAAACATCATTTTCTGCTTGAAAGAGCTTGAGTTGCTTTGAAGAGTTAGCCAGATCTGAACTTAATGAAGCAACCGTCGCACGATTAGTAATTCCAGCATAAGAAACGGCTATTATAACCGATAGAACTCCAATAATCACAATAACAACCAACAGTTCAACGATGGTAAATGCCGATTTTAATCCCCTATGACTAATTTTTTTCAAAAGTTAGCCCACTCCCTTTCTTGAAAAAATTATAGCACAAGCAAAATATTACAAAAAACTAATAATTTATTCTTTAGCTTTTTTAATACTTAAGCTAATACGACCACGTTCATCAATGCCAATAATTCGAACACTAACGATCTGACCTTCTTTAAGTACATCAGTTACCTTCTCGATACGCTCGTCAGCAATTTCGCTAATATGAACCATACCGTCAACCCCTGGCATAATATTTACGAAGGCGCCAAACTCTTTAATACTAACGACTTGACCTTCATAGATTGCACCAATTTCAGGCTCTTCGGTTAGACCTTTGATAATTTGCATAGCTCGCTCGATTGATTTACCGTCAGCTGACGCAATTGTAATTAAGCCATCTTCAGCAATGTCAATTTGAGCGCCAGTTTCAGCGGTAATCTTTTTAATAGTCTCGCCACCTTTGCCAATAACTGCACCAATTTTATCTGGATTAATTTTAATTTTTTCAATTCTTGGGGCATATGGGCTAAGTTTTTCACGTGGAGCCGATAAAGTTTCAAGCATGTGATTCAAGATAAAAGCACGGCCAGCTTTGGATTGCTCAATAGCTTTTGACAAAATATCTACACCTAAACCGTGGACTTTCATATCCATCTGAAGTGCAGTAATACCGTTTGAAGTACCAGTTACTTTAAAGTCCATGTCACCAGCAAAGTCCTCGGCATCAGCAATATCGCTCAAAACATAAGGTGTACCGTTATCCATCATTAATCCCATAGCAATACCAGAAACTGGCGCCTTAATTGGCACACCAGCATCCATTAGCGCCAAACAACTGCTACAAGTTGCTGCCATAGACGTTGAACCATTTTGACTCATAATCTCAGTAACGCTTCGGATTGCATAAGGGAACTCTTCAATACTAGGAAGAACTGCCGACAAAGCTCGCTCCGCCAAATATCCGTGACCAATCTCACGTCGTCCAGGGCTACCGAGACGACCAACTTCACCAACCGTATAGCTTGGCGCATTATAGTGATGCATATAACGACGCTCGACTTCACTTGATTCCATCGTATCAACCATTTGCGAAAAGCTTAGTGGCGCAAGCGTCACAATATTCATACCCTGAGTTACACCACGAGTAAACAAGCTTGAACCGTGAGCGCGTGGCAAAATACCAACTTCCGATGAGAGTGGTCGAATTTCGTCGAGTTTACGGCCATCTGGTCGTTCTTTTTGCTCAACAATACCCTTTCGGACATCTTTGTGAACCGCCATCGTAAATGCTTCGTCATACTTATCTCGTAATTTCTCATATTCATCAGTACCAAACTTTTCAGCCATTTCAGCATGGAAAGCCCAACGAATCGTTGAAATCATTTCATTTCGTTCTGGATATGGCTTTCGCAAAGCTTTGCCGAACTTATCAGCAACCCATTCATCAACAACAGCTTGAATTTCTGGCTCTGGCAAAACTAAAACGTATTCTTGTTTAACTGGCGCAACCTTCTCGGCCAATTCTTTTTGAAGTTCAATCGCTGGTTGATAAGCTTCATAAGCCCAAGCCATCGCATCAATAACTGTCTGTTCACTAACTTCATTTGCGCCAGCTTCAACCATGGTGATACCAGTTGAAACACCAGCCACAACCAAGTCTAAGTCGCTTTTTTCGCGTTCTTCTGGAGTTAAGAAAGCTTTAAACTCACCATTAACTCGTCCCATACGAACACCAGCAACTGGACCATCAAATGGGGTACCAGTTAGCATCAAAGCTGCACTGGCTGCAATCATCGCAATTGCATCTGGCCTAAAAGACGGATCCAATGATAAAACAGTTGAAACAACCTGAACTTCTTGACGATAACCCTTTGGAAATAATGGACGAATTGGGCGATCAATTAACCGACCGATTAATACAGCCTCGTCACTTGGCCTACCTTCTCGCTTAATATAGCGGCTGCCCGAAATTCTACCAGCTGCATAAAATTTTTCTTCATAGTCAATGCTAAGTGGAAAATAATCCAAAACAATTGGCCGGCTGCCAACCATTGCGGTTCCAAGTACCACTGTATCGCCATAAGTTACTAAAACGCTTGCTGTTGAACGAAAACCAACGCGGTTAACCTCCATTTTTAGTGGACGGCCACAAAAATCCTTCGTAACAGAAAAAATCTGTTTACCATTTGGATTGATAATCATATCTAATATCCTCCTATTCACCTATTTTTTATGAGGCGAATAAGTAACGGGTACAGGAATTCGTAAAACAAATTTCTCTATCCACCACTTGTTCGCCAATTTAATCTACTTGATAATTTTAACACAAAAAAGAAAACTCCGCTTATTTGCGGAGTTTTAACTTTGCTATAACGTCTTTGTAGCCTTCAAAATCTTTCGATTCAAGATATTTTAATAATCTTTTTCGACGGCCAACCATCTGCATTAGACCACGGCGCGCCATATTGTCGTGCTTGTTAGCCTTGAGGTGCTCGGTAACCTCATTAATACGAGATGTCAAAACAGAGGCTTGTGCAGCAGAGCTACCAAC
>CAZTKH010000022.1:0-9128 GCA_964613925.1 uncultured Saccharimonas sp. (SeqCode) | reverse complement strand
TCCAACGCCGTAAATGTAATCTGTTGATATTAAATGTCTAGTTCGACATCTTCTGCAATATCTTGGATTGATGCAGCTGCATCTTCTTCATTTTTCTCAATCAAAAGTCTTTTTGGGGCACCAGTTCCGACAGGAATCTTGCGACCAATAATAACGTTTTCTTTAAGTCCATGAAGTCTATCAATGCGTCCACTAATCGCAGCATTGATAAGAACGCGGTTTGTATCCTGGAATGAAGCAGCTGATAGGAAGCTGTCTGACCAGATAGAAACTTTGGTGATACCAAGCAACAATTGAGTGTAACCAATCAATTTTTTGCCAGCAGCCGCAAGTTCGCTATTTGCCTCAACAACGCGAGCCTTTGAAACGATATCGCCAGTTACAAAGATGCTATCGCCTGGTTCTTCAATTTGAACTCGGCTAAACATTTGTTTGACAATAATTTCAAGGTGCTTATCGGCAACGTCTTGACCCTGAGCAGCATAAATGCGCAAAATTTCATTGATAATATATCGCTGAGTCGCTTCAGTTCCCTTTAGTCTCATTAGGTCGTAAAGATTTAATGAACCAGTTGTTAATCGGTCACCAGCTTCAACAGCATCGCCAGACTTAACAACAACTTGTGAGGTACCAGGGATTTCATAGCGAACTGGCGAACAAGCATTTGCTGCAAGTACCAATGAGTCGTCAGTCACCTCTACGATGCCGTCAAATGGAGCCGTAAGCGGCCTTGATTCGCTCTCGCCAGTAGCAAGAACATCACCAACTTTGACATTGCTACCAGATCGTACAACTGGAGTGCGGCCATCAAGCATGATATTTTCAACATGACCAGATTCTGGAGTTACTTGAACAACATACTTTTTACCATCTTCCCAAACATCGACTAGACCTGAAACTTCAGTCATAAAGGCTTGGCCCTTAGGAGTTCGAGCTTCAAACAACTCTTCAACACGAGGAAGACCCTGAGTAATGTCTCCACCGGCCTCACCACCCTTGTGGAAGGTTTTTAGAGTTAACTGAGTACCAGGCTCACCAACAGACTGAGCAGCAATAACACCAACTGGTTGATCTGCATTTACCAAGTGACCAGTTGACATATCAATACCATAACTCTTACGTGGAATACCGCTTAGGCACTTCGTAGTAAGAACTGATTTAATTTTAACGCTTGAGATATTTTGATCGGCTTCGATTGCATTAGCAATTTCACGAGTAATAATTTCGCCATCCTCAACATAGCCAGAAATAGTTTCAGCTGCATAGCGACCAGTCAATCGGTTGCTAAAGTCAATCATTGTTATTTCTGATTCGCTACGCATAATAGCAAAACCTTCATCATCGCTATTAACAGTATCTTCAACAGTAAAGACATCCTGTGAAACGTCAACTAATCGTCGAGTCAAGTATCCAGCATCGGCAGTCTTCAAAGCGGTATCAATAAGACCCTTACGAGCACCTCGTGTAGCCACGAATTGCTCAAGAGAGCTTAAACCGTTTTTGTAATTTGACTTAATCGGAAGCTCAATTTCGTGGTTATTTGAGTCAACCACGATACCAATCATAGCTGAAGCCCATTTAACGTTACTAATATCACCTCGAGCACCTGAGTTAACCATGACACTGATGCTTGTATCCATATCTTTTAATTGATTTTGTAAGAAATCAGCGATTTTACGGTCAACTGCACGCCAAGTTGCAATAGTTAAATTGTAGCGCTCTTCCTCTGTAATTAAACCTTGGTTAAATTGTTCAGAAATAAGAGCAGTCTTTGCATCACCTTCGGCAACGAAATCACTAGTTTCACTAAATTGAATGTAGTCCTCTTGTCCAGTAGATACTGCAGCCACTGTTGCAAATCTAAAGGCTAAATTTTTCATTCTATCGGCAGTTTTAGCTGTCATTACAGCGCCGTACTTATCAAAGATTTTAGCAAGAACTTTCTTTAATTGCTTCTTACTCATTGCGAGGTTTACATATGGAAAATCGACTGGCAATATATCGTTAAAGAAAATACGACCAAGTGTTGTTTCTTGCATTTCACCCTTATAAACGACCTTAATTGGTGTTTGTAATTGGATTTTCTTTGATTCATAAGCCATTTCAGCTTCATAAACAGAACTAAAGGCCTTAACTACGTCAGATGTTTTTGCACCAGCCTTATCATAAGTTAAGTAATAGTTTCCAAGAACAACGTCCTGTCCAATGTTAAGAACTGGGTTACCATCGGCTGGTTTTAGTAAGTTATTAGTTGAACTCATTAATTCACGAGCTTCTTTTTGAGCTGCGGCAGACAAAGGCAAGTGAACAGCCATCTGGTCACCATCGTAGTCAGCGTTAAAGCCGTTTGCAACGAGTGGATGTAATTGGATAGCCTTACCATCAACTAGTACCGGTTGGAATGATTGAATTGACAAACGGTGTAATGATGGAGCGCGGTTTAATAGAACATACTTGCCCTTAATAACAGAGTCAAGTGCATCCCAAACAACTGCATCGCCAGATTCAATTAGCCTTGTAGCCGAACGAATATTATAAGCATGTTCATTGCGGATTAACCAACTAATAATAAATGGTTTAAATAGTTCGAGCGCCATTTGTTTTGGCAAACCACACTCATTGATATCTAATTGTGGACCAACAACGATAACTGAACGTCCAGAATAGTCAACACGTTTTCCAAGCAAGTTTTGTCGGAAACGACCCTGCTTACCCTTTAACATATCGCTAATTGACTTCAATTTACGTCGTCCGCCAGTTGCACTAACTGCTCGGTTACCCTTTGCAGCGCTGTTATCAACCAATGCGTCAACAGCTTCTTGGAGCATTCGCATTTCGTTGCGTCGAATAACCTCTGGGGCATTCAAGCTCAAAAGCTTCTTTAAACGATTATTTCGGTTAATCACACGTCGGTAAAGATCGTTTAAGTCTGAAGTAGCAAAGCGGCCACCAGTCAACTGAACCATAGGACGAAGATCCGGAGGGATAACTGGCAAAACGGTTAATACAAGGCTACTTGGTTTAATACCAGCAACTTGCATACCTTCAAGCATTTTAAGTCGTTTAAGCAACTTCTTTTCGCGCTGACCCTTAGCGCTGGCAACTTCCTCATATAGTGTTGCAATCAATTGAGACAAATCAACTTCATCAAGCATGGTCTTAAGAGCTGTACCACCCATACCAACTTCAATTAATTCTTCAAATTCTTCTGGTAAATTACGGAAATCAGATTCACTAATTAAAGCATTTTTTACCAAAGACTCAAGTTGAGCTTTTTTAACAAGATATGAAGAGTTTAGTTCTTCAATCTCGGCTGTTTGCTTAGTGGCAAGTGCCTTAACATCAGCATTCTCTTCGCTAGCTTCTCTCTCATAACGAATTCGGATTGCGGCACGACCAGCTTCAGTTTCTGCCTCTAAATCAGCAAGCATTTGATCACGTTTTTCAACGTCAACCTTCAAGATTGCATAAGATGCAAAGTAAGCAATTTTTTCAAGGTTTCTAACAGTCATACCAAGAACCAAGCTCATAGCGCTTGGAGTTCCCCGCATGAACCAAATGTGTGCAATTGGGCAAGCCAACGAGATGTGAGCCATTCGTTCGCGACGAACAATTGACTTTGTAATCATTTCGCCATTTTTATCAACTGCGGCTTCGCGTGAGCGAACACCCTTTAACTTGTTATCGTGTGGGTTAATATCTTTGACCGGTCCAAAGATATGTTCACAGAACAAACCATCTCGCTCAGGTTTCTGAGTTCGATAGTTAATTGTTTCTGGTTTTGTAACTTCACCATTACTCCACTTTAGAATATCTTCTGTGCTGGCGACCGATATGCGAATTGCATTAAAATCTGCGCTGCCGTTATTTGCAAGTACTCGCACCATATTACGCCTCCTCCTCAATTTCTGGTATCGATTCTATCTCTTCAAAACCATCAATATCTTCAATGTCTTGAATTTCTTCAATATCTTCATTAATTATTACATCGTCTGATTCAACAACTAATTCTTCGTCTGATTCTTTCATAATTCTTTCAGCGTCAAGCGTTTCTTGGCTTGTTTCGTCAAGTAAGTCAACGCGTAGCCCTAGTCCTTGCAACTCTTTTACCAAGACGTTAAATGATTCTGGTAGTTTTGGTCCAACAATCATTTCGTCTTTGATAATTGATTCATAAGCTTTGGCGCGTCCATAAACATCATCAGATTTAATTGTAATCATTTCCTGCAAAGTTGCTGCAGCACCATAAGCCTCAAGTGCCCAAACTTCCATTTCTCCGAATCGCTGACCACCATTTTGAGCCTTACCGCCTAATGGCTGTTGTGTAACCATTGTGTATGGGCCTGTTGAACGAGCGTGAATCTTATCAGCAACCATGTGATGTAATTTGATCATATGCATAATACCGACAGTTGTTCGCTCTTCAAAAGCATCACCAGTACGGCCATCAAATAATTGGAATTTACCGTCGCGAGCAAATCCAGCGCGCTCAAGTTCATCCTCAATCTTTACATTTGGAACACCGTTAAATGGAGGTGTCGCAACCTTATATCCAAGTGCGCGAGCAGCCATACCAAGATGAGTTTCAAATAGCTGACCAATATTCATACGTGAAGGCACACCAAGCGGGTTTAATACTACATCTACTGGAGTACCGTCTTCCGTATATGGCATATCTTCGATTGGCAAAATCTTTGCAACAACACCCTTGTTCCCGTGTCGTCCAGCCAACTTATCACCTACGCTAATCTTGCGTAGTTGAGCTACGAAGACCTTAACCTGCATAATTACGCCAGCTTTAAGTTCGTGGCCATTTTCACGGCTAAATATCTTAACGCCAACAACTTTTCCGCCACCAGCATTATTCATGCGTAGTGATGTGTCGCGTACATCTTTGGCCTTTTCGCCAAAGATAGCTCGAAGCAATCGCTCTTCGCTTGATAATTCTTGTTCACCCTTTGGAGTAATTTTACCAACCAAGACATCACCGGCTTTAATCTCAGAACCAATCTGAACAATACCGTTTTCATCCAAGTGTCGCAAAGATTCTTCACTAACATTTGGAATATCGCGAGTAACAATTTCATCGCCAAGCTTAGTTTCACGAACTTCAATTGTATAGTCTTTGATATTGATGCTTGTTAGTGTGTCATCTTGAACAATGCGTCGTGAAAGCACGATAGCGTCGTCCATGTTATAGCCACCCCATGGCATGAAGGCAACCATTAGGTCTTGGCCAAGGGCCAATTCACCGTCAGAAACAGAAGCACCTTCAATCAATGAATCACCTTCTTTAACCATTTGGCCTCTTACAACACAGGCTTTTTGGTTAATACAACGATCGTCATTACTCTTTTCAAAGTGTACTAATTCATATTTTTTGACACCATCAGCATATTTAACATGAATTTCATTTGCATCAGCGCGGACAACTTCACCATCACCACTTGCAACAACTAATTGGCTAGTATTTCGAGCAATTTGGTCTTCAATACCAGTACCAACGGTTGGAGCTTTTGGAGTTAATAGAGGCACAGCCTGCTTCTGCATGGCCGAACCAGTCAAAGCGCGGTCAACGCGGTCTTTTTCTAGGAATGGAATCAAGGCAGCTGAAGCACCAAGAATTTGTTTGTGAGCAGCGTCAACATAAGTAACTTCTGATGCATCAACCTGTTCTGGAAGCACACCGTTTCGAGCGCTTACGCGGATATCAGCAAATGAACCATCGTCATTTAACTTAACGCTAGCATCAGCAATAACTTCTTTTTCTTCCTGAGCAGCGTCCATATAAACGATTTCTTTGGTAACTTTGCCGTTTTTAACCTTAAGATATGGAGTTTCGATAAATCCATATTCATTAATTCGAGCATAACAAGCAAGGTTTAGCACCAAACCGATGTTGGCACCTTCTGGAGTTTCAACAACACACAAACGTCCATAGTGAGTTGGATGTGCATCACGTACATCAAATCCAGCACGTTCACGAGACAAGCCACCTGGGCCCATTGAGCTTAGGCGACGCTTGTGTGATAACTCAGAAAGTGGGTTTGTTTCATCCATCAACTGTGAAAGCTGAGAACTTGCAAAGAATTCACGAACTGCGGCTACAACTGGACGAGCATTAATTAATTGACTTGGTGAAACGTTTTCAAGATCACTCATGCTCATACGATCCATGGCATTTCGTTGCATGCGCAACATACCAACACGGAATTGTCGAGCTACTAACTCACCAACCAGCTTAACGCGTCGGTTTGACAATGAGTCAATATCATCAGCTTTTTCTTGAGTATTATTCAAACGAATAACTTCACGAACAATAGCAATTAAATCGCTAAGTTGAAAAACGCGATATTCGGTTGTATTTGGTAATTTAACACCAAGGCGTTGGTTTAGTTTATAACGACCAACATTGCTATAATCAAATCGCTTAAAATCAAAGAACATTCGTTCAATCATTGATTTTGCGTTATCAACAGTAGCCAAATCACCTGGTCGAAGGCGCCTATAGACCTCGATTAGGGCTTCGTTTGTTCCGCGAGCTGGATCTTTATCGAGTGTGGCATCGATATATTTAACTTCACCAGTATCAATATCTTCAAAGAGACTCTTAATTTCAGATGTCTTACTGTGTCCTAATGCTCTAAAAAGAGTTGTTATTGGCAATTTGCGTCGACGATCAATCTTTACATAGATTGCACCATTGGTTGCAGTTTCAAGCTCTAACCATGCGCCACGGCCAGGAATCAACTTTGCACCATAATAATTACGAGTTGGAGTAGTATCGGTCGTAAAGAAAACACCGGCACTTCGAGTTAGCTGAGAAACAACAACACGCTCAGTACCATTAATAATAAACGTTCCATGATCGGTCATCCATGGATAATCGCCAAGATAGATTTCTTGTTCTTTTACTTCGCCAGTAACTTTATTAATCAATTCAACGCTTGCTTTTAATGGAGCATCAAATGTTAAGTTATTTTCTTTTGCAAAACGTTCACTGTTTTTTGGTTCATCAAAAGCGTATTTATTAAAACGCAATGATAATTTTTGACCAGTGTAATCATCGATTGGATTTAGTTCCGAAAAAATTTCGCTTAATCCAGTTTCGACGAATTCACGCCAGCTGTCTTTTTGATGAGCCATTAAATTTGGTAAGGGAAACGCAATATCGCCTTCAGTAAAAAAGACGCGTTTAGCGCTATCATTTTTGGCTTTTGCCATAGTTGATGCTACTCCTCGCAATTATATTTAATTTAGTTTAGTTATTTGCCAACCACATTTAAGTGATAGCAAAGGGGTTCTTTGGCGCCGAAGATTCCCTTAACTGTAGTCGTCAAAACGTATCTTGCCACACATACGAAAAGACATAGATAACCACAGCTACACTACTTCTTAATAATCATTTTGCACTACTCGGTATAGATAGTCAAGGGTAAAATTACTTGACTTATTATGGTGTTTATGTTAACACAATAATGTGTACGTAAAATATTGTTGCGTACAAGTTCTTGTGATTTATGGAGGAAAAATATATGAAAAAAATTGCACACCCCATAACTATATTGCTCGTTGCTGCTACACTTTTTATTCTTATTGCCGTGTGTGTTTTCGCCTGGCAAGAATTTAAATTTGCCGAAGCCAATTCCGAGCACCCCTATGGGGTTGTTATGGAGGTCGAGAAAGATCGAGTCTGGTTTATTGACACCACCAATGCCGAAGAATCCGAGTTTTTTTCAATCAATGTTTCAGGCTCAAATCTGCACGAGGGCGACTTCGTCGCAATTGAGAATATGGAGGTAATTATGAGATGGGACGAATACGGATTCGGTATGAATGGCGTTATATACGAAATGTATGACGCTTTCAGAGCTGATGAAGCCAATAGCCAAGACAACTAAACTCCCTAAATCAAAGTGGTTCAATTCCACAAAAATGCTAGCGCAATTTGCCTAGCATTTTTTAATTGACATCTTACTAACATTGACTATTTAGCACTTTTTTGTTATAATATACAAAGGTTAGTTTGCACATTTTACAATAGATCATATAAGGTTTGATTAGACATATAATCTTAACATTTGGTTTATAAGATAGGATGAGGTGGAGTATATGGACACAATGATATCAATATCATTAGTAGCAACTATTTTTTTTGCTCTTGCAATACCTATCTGGGGAATATTGACCGATGACTATAAGCATACTTCAATAATTAGGGTAAGCAAAAGATGGTCAATCCGTATTATGGACGCAATCGTTGTTTTATTCTTTATATCCGCATCTATGCTTTTTATTCTGAAGGAACAACCATTTTAGGCCGATTACAATATTTGTAGTCGGCTTTTTCAATATCTAAAGTGATGTTATGTAAATTTATTAGATATAACTATATCTTGATAAGTTAGGCTACACTTGACACTTTAACATTTATTTGCTATAATATATGTCGAAACTAAATCCTGCCATACGGACAGGATTTTGCACATTTCTTAGGAGGAAAAAATATGGTATACGTTGACAGAAAAAAACGTAAAACAATTACCCTCGTATTCATCTTTTGCATCACAATCGTAGTCGCAACGCTCCTTATCACAAAGGAGCAAGATTTCTCGCAACCCTGTCGCATCCTGTCCATCAACCAGCATTCGATCACGGCCGAGGAATGGAACTCAAATTATTGGCAGGGAGGATTGATGAAAATCGAAATCCCCGTAACGAACTGCGAAGCAGAGGTTGGTGATTTTATCAATCTCCGTGGCGAGTTCGTCGACAATAATGGAACAGTCCTTGATTATTATCCCGAACAGTCTGGCAACGTTTATACCGTAGCGGGTATAGACGAGACCGAAAGTTTATGGTGGATTGTCCAAGGCCCGCTAACCTATCAGGCTGGGCAGGGTGCGGCGTCATTACCTATTATCAATGACAACATAAAAGTCGGCGATATGATTAATGACGCAGGGCAGAAAGTCGACATGTTCGGCAACCTGGCCTGAGACTACGCACAAATTCCTCCTAAAAAACCGGACTACATGTCCGGTTTTTTTTATTTTTAAATATTCCCTATTTTGTATTTAATTTAACTAATCGATCAACAGTTTTTTCAGTCAATAATCGATTAATAA
>CAZTKH010000021.1:0-9258 GCA_964613925.1 uncultured Saccharimonas sp. (SeqCode) | reverse complement strand
GATTCAAAGCTGCCCGCTGGCGCCATTATTTCAATTAAAGTTTTTGTCATATAGACTTATATTTTAACATAATTAAAGCTAATTATCTCTTCGCTAATTAATCTCGCACCAGCTCTTCTGAGAATTCTTCAAAAAAGTGCGCATCATTAAAAAATGTTCTGGCGATAATTTTTTCAACTGCCGGCGCTAAATTGTATTTATGCAATCCTCTTGGATGAACCCATATCTGGTTTTCCTTTTGTTTTACATCATCAACTTCACACTTAAAAATATGAGCCAGGGTTGAAGTAATATTTTTATCATCAGAAGGAACTCGAATATAGCAATCGCCCGCATGGATTAATTTTATGTTGGTCAAATTAACTTTTTCGGATGCTTCGCGCAAGGCGGCTGCTTCAATTGATATATCATCAACGTGCAATTTACCATATGGTAATGTCCATAAATCAATATATGGTTGTTTCATTCTCTTTTGCAATAAAATCTCGCCATCTGAATTTTGCAAAATTAGCATAGTAATTATTTTTGGCTGTAAGCGAATATTCATATTTAACTCACTGATGCGATCAACGTACCTCAAACCTTCACTATCCAACGTATAACCGCCTTCAATTTTTTTTACGAATTTTTCTTGCGTCAAGATTTTCAAATGATACGAAAAAAGGTTAGTATCAACACCTGGTTTTTTTAATTCACTAAATCGCGCTATCTGCTGACGATATAGTTTGCTCATTATATATTTCTGAATATGATGTTCGATATTATAGTCAATCATTTTTGAGTCAATTTTTACTTTCTATTGTATATAACAATATCACATTATATTAAAAATGTATCTTATTAACAACAGAAAGGTGAAATTATGGCATCATCAAAATGTGAAGTATGTAAAGATAAATTTGAGCAAATCAACCATCACGAAATCGAACGCAAATACTCAACCATAAGTGTTGAGTCGCTTCAACAATTTCGCGAACAATCAAGGCCAATTGAACAATTTTATCTCAGTCAGCCAAAAGAACCTTTTAGTTTAAGATTTCGAGAAGAGCTAAACAAAGATGGTGAACTTATTTATACTGCCACCTTAAAAGATCGTGGCTCAATATCCGCAAACGGACTTGATCGCCTCGAAGTTGAAACATGTATTTCTGCCGAACTATATAATTACTATAAATCACCCGAACTGCCATGCCTTAAAAAACTCCGAACCGACATCGGTGATGGTATCGTGATTGATTATTACGAAGATGGTCACGTTCAAGTTGAATCAGAAAATTCAAGTTCTTGGAAAAAATTTTGCGAATATGTTAATTGTGATTTGGTTGATATTACAAGCGAAGAATTATCAAATAATGAACTTAGAGCTAATCGATTATTACAAAAACAAGAAAGCTACATTCCTGAACTAGACGCTGGGCATATTGTCAAAGATATATTGGAAAAGCTTCAGTGTTCAAAAAATATTATCGTCCGGATTTGCGGTAGATCAGGCTCAGGTAAATCAACCGTTTCGCGTCAAGTACAACAAATGCTTAATAGTTTATCAATTACTTCAGATATAATTTCAACTGATGATTACAATCGTGGCGCTTCTTGGCTTCGCTCTTTCAACTGCGGTCAAGACTGGTCACAATGGGACCACCCAATAGTTTACGACACCGAATCTATGGCCGCGGACATGCAAAAATTAATTCAAAACCAAGCAATTTTAAGACGCACTTTTGATTTTGTAGCCCAAGAGTCAGTTTTTAGCGAAATTATACCACCAGTTTCGGTCATAATCGCTGAAGGAATATATGCGCTCAGTCCAGATTTCGACAAGTTTGACTCGCTATTATATGAAGTTCCAACCCCACTAGCAACCTGCGTCGGACGCCGTTTACTAAGAGATATAAAAGAAAGACCAACCTTCACTAATCCCGGCGCAAATCTAAAATACGTACTTGAAAAAGCCGAGCCAATGTATCGCGAACAATTAAAGAATCAACCATTTGCCAAATAGATTGCGTTTATTATTCAACTAAATCAGGTTTAAAAGGAGACTCCTTTATAAGCTATTTGAATCCTCGACAATCTCAACTGCTTTTTGTAATGCGGCTTTCATGTCGTCAAAACTCAATGCAGCATACGCCTCTTTGGCACTTAACCAAGTATTTTCAAAGTCTTCATTGTCTTCGCGATTTGTAACTGGCTCAAGCTCGTCAATCCTTTCAAGCAAAAAATAATGTACCGTTTTTTTCAATCGTTCTACCGTCATGCCAGTCAAATGTAAAATTGCTTACAGTGAGCGGAGCAATAACCTTAACATTATATCCGGTTTCTTCCTTAAGCTCTCGGATGCAAGCCTGCTCGGAATTTTCGCCTGGTTCAATTGTGCCCTTTGGAAGTTCTGTTGTTTTTTCAGAGCCCCATTTGATGACAAGATATTTACCTTTATAATAGACTACGCCACCAGCTGAAATTTTTTTTACAATATTTTTCTTTATACAAGACATTGGATTATATTATATTTCAAATTCGATCATTCTAATAGCAATAGTGACATAAATTTATTATCAAACCCGACTTCAATTGTGAATCATAAATTATTTTTAATGCTAAGATATTTATATGCGAATATACCTTCGAAAAGTTGCGCTGCCTGACTTTGAAATATTTAAAAAATATGCCAACGACGAGGAAATCCATAAATATAATAGTTATGATATATATAATCAAGCAAAAGAAGTTGGCTTTGATGTTTTTCTTAATGATAAAAACGAAACTCGTTATGCGATTTGTTTAGAAGATAGCGACGAAATAATTGGAGATATTGGTGAACGAGTAACGGCAGAGCCGTCTGAAATTAAATTTGGATTAACTATTTTTAGAAAAGACCTTTGGAATAAAGGATACGGCTCCGAAGCAATAAGTCAGCTATTTGAAATGCTAAGAGCAAGGTTAGTCAGCACGGTTATTTTAGATGTCGACAGACACAACGAAAGAGCTTTTCATCTATATAGGAAACTTGGATTTGTTATTTACGAGGAAGACGACAAAAAATATCATATGAGAATTAAACTATGAACTATCGTGCCAACAATTCTACAATTACTTCACTTACGCCTAATATTAACCAAGCCGCCAGCAACTAAGCCAAGCAGCGCCATAACCAAACCCGCCCAAAGAGGTGAGTCATGTGAGTCAACTGAAATAAAGTATTGAACTACAAAAACAGTTGCAATAAGCAACAATAGCGACGCCAATATATATTTCATTATTATTTGTCTCATAAAATTACTCCTATTTTTTAATAATTACATGCCTTTACACCATAATAGTTTGCATATAATGCAAAATATCAATTCTTGTAAAAAGTATATCACTGTTTCAATCGTAACCATAAATAGCCATAGCTAAACGCATTTTTCTTCCGTCGCTACGTCAAGCCAGTTACTATAATCAAATAGATCTGGCAGATTACTCGTTCAAGTCGCAGAAAATCGTGGTATAAAAAATCCAGGCCAAAAGGTCTGGAATTTTTTATGGCTCATCGTGTCTGTCTGAAGCCGATTATATATAATCGTCAACCAACCTAAGAGAAATATGGTCTATATCGAACTATTCTGTCCTATTCTCTTCTAGGCTCGTAACACGCTTTAATATTGGTAAAATAAGATAGATACAGATAGCTGCAACGGCTAAACTGCCTATAACAACAGTAAAGTAAAGTGGCGAGAGCACTGTCTTCAAACTCGCCGACACTGCTGATATAAAGACAGAGCCAACCCAAACGCCGATGCCAGCAGCCAATAATGAGACGACGGTTAGCGGTATTAGCGACTCAATGAAAACAACTAATCTCATCTGCTTGATTATCATGCCGCATAGACGCAGAGTCATAAAAGAACGTTGACGCTCAAGCAGCCCGCCAATTGTTGAAACGACTAAACTCGCAACTGCCACCAAAAACGTTACACCGATTCCAATATAGACCAGACCAGATAATTCTTTAATCATTGGGCTAACGATTGCAATATGAGCGTAGGTTCCGCTTATAACATAACTAGACATACCTGCTTCTTTAGCTACAAATGTTCGTAAATTATCAATACTATCATTGGAGTCTAATTTTACGAGGTAATCTTTGATTGCTGCTATGGGAATATTATTAGTAATCGATACATTTTTTACTACCGAACTATCAAAACTAAGTTTAGCAAAATCGGTTGCTTTTGACCCAGTAGGGCAGATCTTGTCGGTATAAATTTCCAAATCACCACATAAAATAGCTTGGCCTTCATCTAGCTCATAAATAACAGCCGACGATTTAACGTACGCCTGACTATCTAGCTTTGCGCCAAAGTCGGATGAATAATTTGAACCAGATATTAAGGCAACTCCTGATATTAACTGAGAGTAACCATTATTATTAATCGATCGAGCGTACAAATCGTCCATACCGCTAACTGCCGTAAGGTAGAAACTTCCCGCAAATAGAGCTAGCACCACACCGCTTACGCTTCGAAAAACCTGCTTAGAATACCCAGCAATACGTTTGGTAGCTAGTAATGTCGGGACATTTCGGGTATGTTTTGCAAATAGCTTTGCCATCTTGCTTGTTAACCACGAGCCCGCCAAGACCAGGCCAAACATGATTAGTAAAATACCCGCCATAAGAACCAGCAATGGAGTCATATTATCAGAAGCATTCTTAGCTAACCATTCATTACCAACTGGTGTAGATATAAATACAAAAATACCGAGCCCAATTAACAACGGGACCGTACTCCAAAAGCGTGGTTTTTTTGCTACCCTTTGAGCGCGTGCAATTCCTAGCGGCGAAGATTGAACATGTCGCATACCCCACCAATTTGCTACCAGGCATAACACTATAGTGATGGCTGTAATTAAGCAATATTGTTCAACCGAAACAGTAATATCGTCAGGCCAAAAGCGCATATCATCGAAACGAAACTGCGCTAACGGAATTCGAGCAATTAAATATGCAGCTGAGCCCAAAACAATTCCTGCCACTGAAGCCACAAATGATTCTAGTGCCATAATGCGCGTAATCTGCGATCTGGTTGCTCCGACAAGACGCATAGCCGCATAACGCTTTTCGCGTTGGGTTGAGCCAAGCTGGGTAGCAATTGCGACAAACATGACAATCGGGAACAATAGGATCGTTGCTCCAAAAATCAAGATCGTGTAAATGAAAATGCCATAATCTGGCGCAGCTTTACTGTCACTAAATTTATAAACATCATAAGTATAAGTTGTTGGCGAGTTAGCCTCTTGCTGGCTCATACCGCGCACAACTTCAATTGAGTCTGGCGAAGACAATAAATCACCTGGTATAATACCGACTTGCTTAGTACCGAATCGGCTACCAATGTCGGCACTAGGATCAGCCTTAATAATATTATCAAGACCGCTCGAGACATAATATTCACCTTCTGCTGGTATTGGCATTCCGGTAATTTGTGGTGAAGTCTTGCCAGTCGTAAACATAGAGGTCGTAGTAATACTACTATTGTGCCATTTATCAAGATTGCCATTAGTCCCTAAAGCAATCTTAACTGGTGATACGCCATCAATAACCTGACCAGAGTTGTCTTGGCCAAATATATCCAGTCGCCAGTTACTGTGCGTATTCCTTGCAACTAAAGCATTAACGCCAGCAGCAAAAGCTAAAATCATTAGAACGCCCAAAGCCACGGCACCGGCCGTCAAAGCAAGACGACCCACAGATTGCTTGCCTGATTTCTTAAATAGTAACCAACTAATACTCATTATTTTGCTCCACTGATTTGCCCGTCGCGTACAACGATTTCGCGATCAGCGTAGGCGGCAATGGATGGTTCGTGCGTCACCATAATAACAGTTGTACCGTGTTTTTTGGCAGTGTTTATAAATAATTCCATCACTCGCTCGGAGTTTAGTGAATCGAGAGATCCAGTCGGCTCATCAGCAAACAATATCCTTGGCTCAATAATCATAGCGCGCGCAATTGCTACTCTTTGCGCCTGTCCACCAGAAAGTTCACCAGGTAAACTATTTTCTTTACCATTAAGACCAACTTTATCAATCCAGGTATTTGCGCTGCTGTAGGCCGGCCCTCGTTTTATACCATTCAACAAAAGCGGTAAAGCAACATTGTCCAAAACCGTTAATTCTGGAACCAATTGTCCAAATTGGAAAACAAAGCCAAAACTTGTTCGACGCAGGATACTCCGTTGGTTATCGCTTAGCTTATCAATTCGGTTACCGTCAAAAATAATCTCGCCCTTATCTATACTCGAAATAGCCGCTAAGCTATGCAGCAGTGTGGATTTACCAGATCCACTTGGCCCCATAATCGCTAATACTTCACCGGGTGTAACATCTAACGAAACGCCGTTTAGAGCATGCGTCTGTCCGTATGTTTTTGTAATATTACGAGCGCTTATAATTGGTTCTATAGACATAATTCCTCCTTTAATTTACTTAACCGTGAACTAGTAAGTTCAATCCAGCGCAGGTCAGCCTCAAGGTGAAATATGGCATGATCAATCAGCAAAGCATTCGCAATGGTAGAATCACGTCGCTGCTTTGTTAATCGACGCATATGTTCAATATGAGCGTGCCTTTGGTTATCTAAATAGGCCGCTGCTTCACCATCACGCATTAATGCCAAAACTGTCTTCATATATAGTGTTGCTTGTAGCTGCGAAGATGGTTCTTCCGGCGTGTCCAACCAAGCCTCTAAGGTTTGCTCACCCTTTTTTGTAATAGCATATTTAACACGTTCTGGGCCGTTGCTAATATCGGCACTATCAATCTCACGGACCTTTTTGTCACGTTTAAGACGATTAAGCGTAGAGTAAATTTGTCCAGTTAAAATCGGCTTGTCCAAACCAAATAATTTATCATACATTTTTTTGAGTTCATACCCATAATTTGGAGCTTCACCAAGAAAACCTAGTAGACTATATTGTGCATTCATATTTAAAAACTATACACCCGGTGTATAGTTTTAGCAACATAATATAATTAGTTGCGTTATGGCGGCCGCAATCACGCCAATATAACGATATTAGGCGCTCACAAACTAAACTTGAAGGGCATTATTCAATAACACAAAATCTTTTAGGCTATTACAAAATCGAGCAAAAACTAGATAAACCGTTCATAGAATACTCAAGATATGTTTTAACAAAAGGTAGTGAAAATGAAATGACTAATTTTTCGACAGGAATAAAAACAAAACTTTCAATAAAAAACGGAAGGCTAAACTTAGATGATAAACATTAAAGATTGCTAATAATATTTTTCATCTTTTTGCCACTGTATATTTCAAATAATGGATTATTTATTATATCTTTAAAAATAGCGTTAGGCTCACAATTACCCATCAGTATCTGAACGTTTTGATAATCACCTTTTACCAAAACTAAACCCCCATCATCTCTATACATACCCCTGGTTGGGGAGTATTTTATTTCAAGAATAGGCAAATCAACTATTTTATATTCTTCTTTTATAAACTCTCGCAACTTATTAACTAGTAAAACTGCCATTTTTGGTTTATTGTCACTGAGATTCCTACCAATATGAAAATGTGAATTTCTAACCGTCTTGCCAACTAAGTCATCGACATGACTAAAAAATTTTTTATGCAAATCTTTTCCAATAATCTTTTCTAGTCTTTTACGATCATATCTAAATTTACCATCACTATCTATTGACTCACCAGCAAGGGCCTCGCAGGCAATAATTAGATACTTTTCATAAGCATCGTATTTTTCAGGATAATCGACTAACACAGCCATACGATAACAGTGTAAAAAATTTTCTAGCCTAGAGTCTTCTTTGGCGTAGTCCATTATTTTTTGAATAGAATCTACTCTCTCCTCACTATAAAAATCCAATGAGGTCCCTAGTGTTCTTTGATATATAGATATTAAAGAAATGTTTTTAGTTGTATTAACAATTACATGGTTCCAATCGAGAAAAGAAATAAAACTAGTAGTGTAAAAAACTGCAGAATTTAAAAAATCAGTAACAACATAATAAAACTTTCTCCATGCTTCATTAAGACTTTCTGCTTCACACTCATATGAAACTACGTGTCTAGTCTTTCCATTTTCAAGCGGATCAATAAAATTAAGATCTTTGCATATTCTATTAGCTGTCGTGGAGCTAAATAACCATGCATCGGGAGATTCTAGGACCGAGCTAATTTTGTAATTATTCACAAACCAATTATATAACGCCAGGTCACGGAACCGGGTCGGCTTTTTGCCTGTCCAGTCACCATATAGGAACCTGGTCACCGTTAGAACCAAACAACAGAGATGAAATAGAAAGAACCGCCCTTTCGGACGGTTCTAACCTTTTTCGCCAGTTGTTAAGTCTGACTTCTCTTTACTTCCCTGCTTAGGAGTTAATTAGGGGAACGGGTTATGGAACCAGGTCACCCTTTTTCACTGCTCAGCTTGGCTCCGACGACTGGGCTCGAACTTGGCATAAAATATCACCATCGAACTTGCGACTCGTTGTATGATAGCTTAATCTATAGATTAATAAAAGCCTTTTCTGGTCTTTAACCAAACATTAACCATTCGGGTTTGAATATCAATAAAATACCCAAAATCAGCATTAGCACTCCGCCAATTAGCTTTGACCATTTTCCATATTTTGTAGAAATACCAGTAGCTTTTAACGTAAACATTGCAATCGCAAATATAATTATGTCATCTATCATAAAGAAGAATATATAAAGCAAGATATAGCCGTAGTATTGCCAACTCGCCAAGTCGCTAAGTGACAAAACTTGTGTAAAGACAGCCGGAAAGCCAGCCGAGCAAACAAGTTCGACTAGATTGACGGCAAAGGCTAGTAATATAATTCCTCCAAGTGCGAGCCATAAACTATTTTGTTGAGCAATCGCTTTCATTTTTGCAAAAACAAGCTGACGTTTTTCGCCCCCAGTGACCTTACAGCCACTGTCATTCTTTTCTTTTATGTAGCTTGTTAAGTTAAATCCACCAGCAGTGACGGCGAGCAAACCAATCAATGTTCTTACCCAAACAATAAATCCAAGGAATAGAATTAGTTGCAACCAAGCCGCCATAAACAAGAAGTAAACGAAGGCAGATGCCACAATAAAGGTAACACCAAGTAGCCACATCCTACGCCTACTTTTGAGGCCCAACAACAGACTAATTAAAAACAATAAAACCCACATAGCGCACGGATTAAAACCATCCACTGCACCCATAAATATAGTGAGAA